>CBDUEX010000009.1:0-13465 GCA_965366305.1 uncultured Bacteroidia bacterium
AATAAGGAATAACCGCAACAACCTTATGTGCTGATGCTCGTTTTGCTGCATCTATTAGCTGCAATAGTTCCATTAAGTTGTCAGCAGGAGGCATAGTTGATTGGATGATAAACACATCACAACCACGCACAGATTCATCCAAAGAAGGCTGAAATTCACCATCACTAAATTTACTCAAGGTCGTTGTACCTAAACTTTGACCATAGTTCCTTGCAATTCTTTCGGCCAAATAATTTGAGGCCGAACCCGAGAAGATTTTTACTTTATTTATAAATGATGGCATAATTGTTCTACTTTCACTGTTCCATATACAGTTATCATAAACTAAAGTTGACCGACCAGGGCTCGAACCTGGACTCTTCTATACCAAAAACAGACGTGTTGCCAGTTACACCATCGGTCAAATTTGGGCTGCAAAAATAATATTCATTTTTTAATTTGCAACATCACTCATGAATTGTATTTGAAAAACTTTCATTTCTTCATGTGTAAACTCACCTCCAAACTCGTCAACAGCAGTGTCTATGTTGTTTGTATCCATTGTTTTAAAGAAATCAAAAATTTCATTTTTACCTTCTTCATCTATAATATCTTCTATATAATAGTTGATATCGACCTGTGTTCCGGAGAATACAATTGCTTCAAGTTCAGCTAATAAATCGTCATAATCCATTTTTTGTCCTTTGGCAATATCTTCTAATGGTACTTTTTTATCAATGTTTTGAATAATGTGAATTTTCTTAGCACTCTTGTTTACTACTGATTTTAAAACTAAATCATCAGGTCGTTCAATGTCGTTTTCTTCCACATATTGAGCAATTAGCTCAATAAACGGTTTGCCAAACTTTTTAGATTTATTCTTACCTACACCAGAAATGTTCTCCATTTCTTCCATGGTCATTGGATATTTAAATGCCATGTCTTCTAAAGAAGGTTCCTGAAAAATTACATAAGGTGGTAAGCCCATTTCTTTGGCTACTACTTTTTGTAATTCCTTTAGTTTGTTAAATAATTCTTTGTCATAAACGGCTTCCAATTGAATTTTATCAAAATCTTCATCGTTTACAGCATTAAATTCTCGGTCTTGGGCCAACTCAACTTTAGTTGGATTTTTAAGATAGTTAATGCCTTCTTGATTTATTGAGAGTAAACCATATCGTTCAATATTTTTCTCAATCAGGTTGTTTACTTGTGCATATCGAATTAAGGTTTTCCAAAAATTGGGACCATTTTCCTTTCCTTTTCCAAAGTGTTTATACTTGTCGTGCTTGTAGGCTTTTACTTCTTGAGATGCTGTTCCAGATATAACGTCAACAATGTGTTTCAAAGCAACTTTTCCGTCTGCAAATTGAACCGTTTCTAAGGCTATCACAAGCTCATTGGTAACATCTTGCTTTTCACGTGGATTTCTACAGTTATCACACATTTTATTACAATCCTCAGCGGCGAAGTTCTCACCAAAGTAGTGCAACAAAGATTTTCTACGACATTGAGAAGATTCAGCAAAGTAGGCCATTTCAGAAATCAGTTGTGTTCCAATTTCTCTTTCAGCTACTGGTTTATCTTTTAAGAATTTTTCAAGTTTTTCCGTGTCCTTAGGATTATAAAAAAGAACACAATCTCCATCTAAGCCATCTCTTCCCGATCTTCCGGTTTCTTGATAGTAACCTTCTAAGGATTTTGGAACATCGTAATGAATTACATAACGAACATCGGGTTTGTCAATCCCCATCCCAAATGCAATTGTTGCACAGATAACATCAGAATCTTCCATTAGAAAAGCATCTTGATTTCCTGCCCTAGTTTTGGCGTCTAAGCCAGCGTGATACGCAAGTGCTTTTATTCCATTTGCGACCAGTATTTCTGATATTTCCTCCGTTTTCTTTCTGCTTAAACAATAAACGATACCACTTTTCCCTTTCCTTTTGTTAATGAAGGAAATTAAATCTTTCATGGTTTGAGCTTTACTTCCTTTTGGAAGTACCTCGTAATAAAGATTGGATCGGTTAAACGATGATTTAAAAACAGTGGCATCAACCATGTTTAAACTTTTTTGAATATCCAGTTGAACCTTAGGTGTTGCAGTTGCAGTTAGAGCAACCATTGGAACATCATCAATTTCTTTGACTATTTGCTTGATTCTTCGGTATTCAGGTCTAAAATCATGACCCCATTCCGAGATGCAATGTGCCTCGTCAACAGCTACAAAGCTTACTTCAACCGATCTTAAGAATTCGATAGTTTCATCTTTTTTAAGAGTTTCAGGAGCTACATATAACATCTTAGTTCTCCCAGCAGCAACATCAGCTTTAACAATGGCAGTTTGAGTTTTGGTTAAGGATGAATTTAGAAAGTGAGCAATTGAATCACTTTCGCCAAATCCACGAATAGCATCTACTTGATTTTTCATCAACGCTATAAGCGGCGAAATGATTATCGCTGTTCCATTGCTAATTATAGCAGGTAATTGATAACACAATGATTTACCAGCACCTGTTGGCATGATTACAAAACAATCATTGCCATTCATTATCGTTGAGATGACTTCCTCCTGCATTCCTTTGAAGGAGTCAAAGCCAAAAAACTCCTTTAAACTTCTCTTTAAATCAACCGCTTCTGTTGTCATTTTCTATACTTCTCTTCTAATTCGTTAAATAAGCGAGACTAATATACTACTTCTTTCTTTACTTGGTAAAATATTTTTTAATTTGCACTCGAAATTTTGCTAAGTAAAAGTGATATACTCCAAAAAGGAATTGAAACAATACAACTTGAAAGCAGTAGTTTGTCTAAACTTGCCACAAAGTTAACAAACAGTTTTGTTGAAATTGTAGAATTAATTCTAAAATCTTCTGGAAGAGTTGTAGTTACCGGAATAGGTAAAAGTGCAATAATTGGTCAGAAAATAGTTGCGACATTAAATAGCACAGGAACGCCTGCTCTGTTTATGCATGCGGCCGATGCCATTCATGGCGATTTAGGAATGATGCAGAAAGATGATATTGTCTTTTGTATTTCTAAAAGTGGTAACAGTCCAGAAATAAAAGCGTTAGTTCCCTTGATTAAAAGCGGAGGCAACACTTTAATTGGAATTGTGGGCGATTTGAATTCATTTTTATCTAATCAAAGTGATTATGTGCTAGACACCACTGTAGATAAAGAGGCGTGTCCAAACAATTTAGCTCCAACTACCAGTACAACAGCTCAAATGGCCATGGGCGACGCACTTGCAGTTGCATTAATTAGTTGTAGAAATTTTGAACCCAAAGACTTTGCAAAATATCATCCAGGTGGAGCACTTGGCAAAAAGCTTTATTTAAAACTAACTGATATTGCACAAAATAATCCTTGTCCTAAAGTTCCGCATGATGCATCAATTTCAGAATGCATCGTTCAAATTACCGAAGGCAGAATGGGGATGGTTGTAGTAGAACAAGAAGAGGATATTGTTGGTATAATTACAGATGGAGATTTAAGAAGAATGTTGGGCAAACAAGTGTCATGGGAAGGATTATCTGCCCAAAATATTATGACACCCAATCCCAAAACACTTGAGGGTGACACCTTGGCCGTTGATGCTGTTCAATTTGTGAAAGAACATAAAATAAATCACATAGTAATTACAAATAATAAGAAGCTTGAAGGCGTTGTCCATATTCAAGATTTAATAAGAGAAGGGTTAGTATGAAAAAACTAAAAGATACGTATGTATTAATATTGGCAGGGGGAATTGGTAGCCGGTTTTGGCCCATTAGCAGGGAATCTAAACCCAAGCAATTTATAGATATTTTGGGTACAGGCAACACCTTAATCCAAGAAGCATACCAACGGTATTCAAAGATCGCTCATAATGAAAATATTTATGTTATAACTAATGAGAAATACGTAGATTTAGTCTCTGAGCAGCTTCCTAACTTACCTAAGAATCAAATACTTGGAGAACCTTATGGAAAAAACACTGCAGCTTGTGTAGCTTATGCTTCATTCAAAATTTCTGAGCTATCAAGTAATGGGATTTTGATTGTAGCACCTAGTGATCATCTTATTCTAAAGGAAACTAGCTTTATTAATCAAATTCACATTGCTCATAAGTTTGCAGAAAAGAACGATGCTTTAATTACACTTGGAATTAAACCACATAGACCAGATACAGGGTTTGGTTATATTCAGTATGAGAACAAAGAAGTTCAACCGTCAATAAATAAAGTAAAAACTTTTACCGAGAAACCACCATTAGAAATGGCTCAAAAATTTCTTGAAAGTGGCGATTTTTTATGGAACTCTGGAATGTTTATTTGGAGTATTAAGAACATTCTTACTTCTTTAAACAAACATTTGCCTGAAATGAGTTTAGCGTTTGAAGAAGGTAAAGGGGCCTATAATACACCAATCGAAAAAGAACACATTAACAGAATATACAGCCAAATTAACAGTGTTTCAATAGACAATGGCGTCTTAGAAAAAGCAAATAATGTGTACGTATTACCTTCCGATTTTGGATGGAGCGATTTAGGTACATGGAAGAGTGTTGAAGAGCACTTAGAGTCAGAAGACGATAATAAGATTCTTAATGCTATTTTTTATGGTATTAATTCAAAACAAAATTTGGTAGTAACTGAGTCTGAGAAACTTGTTGTGATAAAGGACTTAGAGGGGTATTTTGTTATTGATTCAAAGGATGCCTTGCTAATTTGCAAAAATGATCAAGAGCAAGAGGTTAAAAAGATTGCATCAAACATTAAGAAAAAGTACAAGGGACGTTTTGGATAATTAGCTTTGAAATACCTATTCATCATATGCTTTTCTATGGTTTATTCGATAACAAATTCGAATCAAGAAGAAGCGATTAATACAATTTCAAATTTACAAAGCCTACAGCGATTTTACAATGAGTTAGATTCACTTGAGTTGAATAATGAAGGTCAAGTTTCTATTGTTCACATTGGTGATTCACATATTCAAGCAGACTTTTTAACCGGTACAGTTCGCAGAAACTTACAAGAAAAGTTTGGAAATGCAGGCAGAGGGTTTGTGTTTCCCTACAGAATAGCTAGAAGCGGTGGAGCCTTAGATGTTCTATTTAAGCACACCGGAAGCTGGGAGTATTGTAACATTATGAATAATTACACTTCTTGTAATATTGGAGTAGCTGGTTTTTCTGTAACCCCCCACCTTAATTCTTCTTTTTTTATTGATGTAGCAACCAAGGCCGAAACCGACGCATCATTCAACAGAATGACCATCTTGGATATAAATGGGTCATTTACACCATCTAAAGCATTTAGTAACTTTCAAATATCGTATAGCAATGAAAATACAGTGCTCAACTTCGAATCGTTGCAGGACAGCATTGAAATAGAGCCAACTACATTTGATAACATTTTACCCGAATTACAAGGATTAGTTTTAGAGAACGGGAATCCAGGAATTCTCTACCATGCAATTGGTGTAAATGGATCGAGTACCCTACAATATTTGAGAAGCAATTCTTTTGAAAATCAGATTGCAGACTTAGATGCAAGTTTGGTTATAATTTCCTTTGGAACAAATGATTGCTATTTGCCAAGCTCAAGATTTTGCGAAACTTGCGTAAAAGAGCGATACAGAACATTAATTGAACGATTACGAGCTAAAAATCCTAAAATTTCAATATTACTTACTTCGCCGCCTGACCATTTCTATCATCGAAAATATCCTAATCAAAACATCCAAAAACTACGCAATGCGATGTTAGAATTGGTTGATGAAGAAAATGTTGCATTATGGGATCTTTATCAAATAATGGGAGGTGAACGGTCTATCCAAACATGGCATAAAAACGAACTTGCAAGAGGAGATTTAATTCACTTTACCAAAGAAGGTTATTATAAACAAGGACAGCTACTTTATGAAGCTTTAATTGAACCAAGAACTAATTAAACAAGATGTTTAGCCTCGATCAGTTATTCAGTTATTCTGAAAAGAATCCGTTGCTTTTCAATCAATACTTGTTTCTTTTTCTGTTCACCGCAATGTTTGCAGGATTTACCTTAGTCCATAAAAATGTTCGTTTAAGAAACTTCTATCTACTAATTTTTAGCCTGTTTTTTTACTATAAGAGTAGTGGATTTTACTTTTTTCTCCTTCTGTTTAGCACCTTGGTTGATTATGGTTGTGGTTTTGGAATTTACCTTGCAAAAAAGAAGTGGGAGAAGAAATTTTATATGGCTCTAAGCTTAATTGCCAATCTCGGTTTATTGGCATTTTTTAAGTATTCCTATTTCATTATTGATACAATAAATGCAACATTTGGCTTACACTTTAAGGCAGTAAATTTTCTCGCAGCATTTGCCAATGGAACATTTGGTGCAGGGTTTGATATATATGAAATTATCTTACCGGTAGGGATTTCATTTTATACCTTTCAAACCTTAAGTTACAGCTTAGACATATATAGAAATAAGATCAAACCATGTGGCAACATTTTTGATTTTGCATTTTTTGTTTCCTTTTTTCCTCAACTGGTTGCTGGTCCTATTGTTAGAGCTTCGGAGTTTTTGCCTCAAATAAAGAGGCCTTATTATTTAAGTAAAAGTGGTTTTGGGGTCGCTGTTTTTCTTATAATGGCGGGTTTAATTAAAAAAGTAATTATTAGTGACTATATCAGCGTAAATTTTGTGGATCGAGTTTTTGACACTCCCGAAATGTATAGCGGATTTATGAACTTAATGGCGGTGTATGGATACTCAATCCAGATTTATTGCGATTTTTCGGGATATTCAGATATGGCCATTGGGTTGGCAGCATTACTTGGTTTTAGGCTTCCAATTAACTTTAATAGCCCATATAAGGCTCAAAACATAGCTGATTTTTGGAGAAGATGGCACATTTCGTTGTCTACTTGGTTGCGAGATTATTTGTATGTTTCCTTAGGCGGTAATAGAAAAGGCAAATGGAAAACCTATCGAAATTTATTAATAACCATGTTACTTGGTGGTTTATGGCATGGAGCAGCAATAAAGTTTATTATTTGGGGAGGTTTGCATGGATTAGCACTTGCAGTGCATAGGGTTTGGAAAAAATATGCTAAAAGAGACTATGGCACCTTTGGAAAAGTACTAAGCGTTGTCATTACCTTTCATTTTGTTGCTTTTTGTTGGATGTATTTTAGAGCCTCTGATGTTGCCACAGTGCAAACAATGTTAGCTAGCATTTTTACTGATTTTAACTTTGGAGGAGTGATTTCTAGAGTTTCGGCTTATTGGAAAGTATTCCTAATTATGCTCGGAGGATATACCATTCATTTGTTGCCTAGTAACCTTAAAAATAGAATACAATGGTGGTTTACTGAAGCACCAACGTATGTTAAAGTATTAGTTTTTGTTTTTGTTGTATTTGTCACGTTTCAAGCTACTTCTGCGGATATTCAGCCGTTTATTTACTTCCAATTTTAATAGTTTTTCCGAAACCATACTTTTTGAAAAACACGATTCCAGACCAAATTTGAAAGTGCTAAATAGTAGGGCTTTTTGACGTCCATTTTTGCCATACTTACATCAATCCGGTATAGTAAATTGTTTAGTCTTGATCCTTTGTCTACTTTGGCTAAATAATCAGATAATTCTTTAATCAGATTGGCCGGAGTTAACGATTTAAATTCATATCGCTCCCCACTTGATTGAATGTCTTTTTCTAATTGATTTATCACATCTTTCAAATCAACATCTTGTACCGATTCAAATTCAATGTCGTTATTTGTTTCTAACATAGTTCAATGGCAAAGATAATATTCAATCCAATGGATGATAAAAAGAGATGTGAGTGGTGTTTAAAAGATCAATTATATGTTGATTATCACGATAATGAATGGGGAGTGGTGTGTCATTCTGACGATCAACTCTTTGAAAATCTGATTTTAGAAACATTTCAGGCGGGATTAAGCTGGTATACCATTCTAAAGAAACGAGAAAACTTCCGTAAGGCTTTTGATGGTTTTGATGCAAGTAAAATGGCAACCTACGATCAGAAAGATATAGACAGACTTATGTTAAATGACGGAATAATAAGAAGTAGAGGTAAAATATTGGCGGCTATAAACAATGCGAATATTTATTTAAAACTTCAAAAAGAGTATGGAACATTTGACAACTATATCTGGCAATTCACCAACTATAAAACAATCAAGCTTGAAATTAATTCATGGTCTGATGTAAAAACAACCTTGCCAGAAAGTGATGCACTGAGCAAAGACCTAAAGGCACATGGATTTAAGTTTATTGGAAGCACAACATGCATGGCTTTCATGGAAGCCGTTGGAATGGTAAGCGATCACTTTCATGATTGCTGGAGAAATTATAAATCTTAGAGGCCTTTTATTTGCGTCGTTTACCTTTTGAGTACTTCTAGTATTGACTAGTAGTGATTCAAAATAAAGTGTCAAATTTTTCAACAGAATTAAATGATCCGAGATATTTTCAAATATTATATCTCGGGTCGTTTTTGTTATATGGTATTGCATATCTTGGATGGGATAATCAATCCATCAAATTTCTGATCATTCTTAGCACTGCAGTTGTAACCCAATTGAGTTTTGCGTTTTTCACCACAAAGAAGTATTCCTCCTTTAAGAGTGCTCTAATTTCGGCACTTGGATTATGTCTACTACTTAAAACTGGTGCCATATGGGTCGGTGCTTTTGCTGCATTTGTTGCAATTGCATCAAAATTTCTGATTAAAATCAAAAACAAGCACATATTTAATCCGGCAAATATTGGAATCATAGCTGCTATTGCCTTAACCGGTGAAGCTTGGGTTAGTCCAGGACAATGGGGCAGTGATACCATTTTGTGGTTCTTTATTGGAGCTGCAGGATTAATGATGATTTTAAAAGTAGGAAGATTAGATACCACCATTGCATTTATCCTCACTTTTGGTGGGTTATTATTTCTTAGACAAGTGGTTTATCTAGGCTGGGAGCCCACAGTTTGGTTACATAAAATGAACAATGGCACCTTACTGCTATTTGCATTTTTTATGATTACCGACCCCATGACCACTCCAAACCATAAGCATGCTCGAATAATCTGGGCTGTTATTCTCGCTCTTGCACTTTTTATAGCTTCAAACTTTTACTATGTTCAATCATCTGCCATTTGGTTATTATTTGCTATCAGCCCTTTTACTCCAATGTTTGACAGGTTGTTTAAGGCAAAGAAATACCAATGGAATGTTCCAAATCGATTAGAGAAGAGTTTACCGAAAACAAATTAAATTTTATAAAAAATTATGAAGAAAACAATCTTATCAATTTTATTTCTAGTTGCTGCATCAGCAGTTGGAAATGCATTTTGTGGCTTTTATGTAGCAAAAGCCGGTTCAGAGTTATACAACAATAAATCTGAAGTAATTTTAGTACGTGATGGAAATCAAACCACTATTACAATGAGTAACGACTTTAAAGGGAATGTTAAAGATTTTGCAATGGTAATTCCAGTTCCAAACATCTTAAAGCGGGAGGACATTTCAATTGCTGATCAAAACATATTTTCAAGATTAGACGCCTATTCAGCTCCTAGATTGGTGGAGTATTATGACGTAAATCCCTGCAGACAAGCTTATCCAATGTTAGAAGTAAGTGAAGATGAAATGGACAAAGAATTAGCAGATGTATCTATGGTGATGCGTACAACAGCTGCAAAGAACAAAGTAACAATTGAGGCAAAATACAATGTAGAAGAATATGAAATTTTAATTTTAAGTGCTGAAGATTCAGATGGCTTAAAAAACTGGTTGCTGGCAAATGGATATAAAATTCCTGCCAAAGCAGAAAGTGTTTTAGAACCTTACATAAAGAGCAAGCTCAAGTTTTTTGTAGTAAAAGTTAATTTAAATAAGTACAATCCTCAAGCCAATGGTGGATTTTTAAGGCCTCTGCAGATCAAGGTAAATTCCGATAAATTTATGCTTCCAATCCGTCTAGGAATGGCAAACTCCAAAGGTGATCAAGACATGATAGTGTATGCATTTTCTAAGAATGGTAGAGTAGAATGTACAAACTATAGAACCGTGAAGATGCCTTCGAATAGAAATGTACCCACTTTTATTAAACCAAACTTTGGCAATTTTTATAAAGATGTGTTTAGAAATGCACACAGTAAAGAAGGACGAGATGCTGTTTTTCTGGAGTACGCATGGAACGTGACTCCAAGCTGGGGAGGAGTTAAATGCGATCCATGTGTGGGGAACCCACCTTATTTCAATGAACTATCGAAAGCGGGTGTAAGCTGGGTCAACAATCCAGGTCAAACGGTTTATTTTACAAGGCTTCATGTTAGATACGCTATAGATAAGTTTCCAGAAGATTTATTCTTTCAAGAAACACCGAACAAAGAAATATTTCAAGCTCGCTACATAATAACTCACCCTGCTCAAGGAGATATTACCTGCAAAGAAGGCGTAGAGTATTTAAAGAAACTAAAAACCAGACGAAGAAAAGAATTGTCTGAACTTGGAGCTCTCGCACAATGGGACACCAATGAATTTTACGATTATGTTGCCAACGGTACAGATAGGATTAAAAGTGTGAGTGACGAGGAACAAAACACCTTTTTACCAATATCATCAGGTACAAGCAAAGGTCCCAGGTTACCGAGGTTATCGTTTATTCTTGCATTTGCTTTTTTGGTACTCTACTCCATAAGACTAATTTATAAACAACGATTCATTAGGAATTAAACCATAACACAACTCGAATTAAATGACCGCCATAGAAGCGGTCATTTTTTGTTTTAATTTGCATTGAATTTATTAGGATTGAAAAAAGAAACTAACGGTTAGCTATGATGTCTCGAGCACAATTAATTGACGGGCTTCAATATGCCAAAACCCTAAAGTTTAATCGCATATGGAACGCTACCCAAATTGTTGCGTCTTATTATGTAAGCAAGTGGACCAAGAAAAATTACCACCGAGGATTTCCTATCGCTATCTCAATTGAACCAACAACTTCTTGTAACCTACGTTGCCCAGAGTGCCCAAGTGGCTTAAGGGAATTTACAAGACCCATAGGAATGTTGGAGCCTCAACTCAATAAATCTATAATTGACCAACTCAAAAACGAACTGACATACATTACATATTATTTTCAGGGAGAACCATATCTTAATAAGGATTTTACTAAAATGGTTAAACATGCAACAGATAATAATATTTATACTGCAACTTCAACAAATGCTCATTACCTAAATGATAAAAATTGTAAGGAAACAATTGAAAGTGGGTTAAGCAGATTAATTATTTCTATCGATGGTACGAATCAAGAAAGTTATGGCAAATACAGAATAGGAGGGAATATTGATAAGGTGATTGAAGGAACACGAAACATTGTGAAGTGGAAAAAGCAAATGAAAAGCAAAACGCCATTTATAATGTGGCAGTTTATCGTATTTGGCCATAATGAACATGAAATAGATGATATAACACAATTAGCAAAGGAAGTTGGTGTGGATCATTTGGCATTAAAAACGGCACAAGTATATAATTTTGAGCAAGGCAGTGATCTCTTGCCTAAGAACCCTAAATATTCGCGGTACCAAAAGGCAGGGTTATCCTATAAAATAAAAAATGGACTACTTAGTCATTGTTGGAGAATGTGGCATGCTTGTGTTGTAACTTGGGATGGAGTTTTGGTGCCATGCTGTTTTGATAAAGACGGCGATTATAAACTTGGTAATTTGTCAAACTTCAAATTCAAATCAATTTGGCGTGGTGAAGAATATCAACGATTTCGAAAATTGATACTTAAGTCAAGAAAGAACATAGATATCTGTAAAAATTGTTCTGAAGGAACCAAGGTCTGGAACTAAAAACTATAAAATAAAAAATATATTTTTCAGATTAGTCAAATTAATGTAATATTGCTTACTTCAAAATTAAGGCTTTTGATATTATGAATAGACACTTACTAACTTTCCTATGTACTCTAACAATATTTACTGTAACGCTAAATGCTCAAACTTTCGAGAAGAAGTTTGGTATAGAAGCTAATGGCGGGATACGTGAATATCACGGAGATATGGGTTCGGCACTCTACTTAAAACAGAGTCCAGATTACCAGGCAGCTGGTGGTGCTTTTGGCATCTACTTAAACCCATCATTTGATGCTAACATTTATGGATCCGTAGGAGACCTAGGGTTTTATAAAAACACGTACGATGAGGTAACTACTGAATTTTACCGTCAAGGTTTTAGAGCTCGTATTACGGAAGTAATGCTTGGTGTAACGTATAAATTTAACAATGGCTATATTCTTGATGAGGATGTTATGATTAAACCATTTTTAAGAGCAGGTTGGGGAGGAATCCAATCCGTTTCTAAACTACATCATAATGTAGTGGGTTATTCTCATAACAGAACGTGGTTTGCTTCCTCATGGAACGCAGGTGCTGGTTTAAAAATTAGACTAACTCCTTCTTTAGACTTTGTGTTGAGCGAACAGTTTAACTATAGTTTTGATGATAATTATGATGGTGTACCATTTACTTTAGCAGGTGCTAAATTGAATAAAGCAGAAGAAGGCAATAAACCTCTTCACGATATTTACTTATATCACAATGCTGGTATTGTGTTCAACTTTGGTGGAACTGGAAGCAGCGGATACAAAATTAAAGATTCTGACGGTGATGGTATAAGCGACAAGTTTGACATTTGTCCTAATACACCTGAAAATTATGAAGTTGACACTGTTGGTTGTCCTTTAGATGATGACAAAGATGGTGTTGTAAACGAAGAAGATAAATGCCCTAAAGTACCAGGACTTGCTAAATTCGATGGTTGTCCAGATACGGATAATGATGGAATCCAAGATTCTGAAGATAAATGCCCAGAGAAACCAGGATCTAAAGAAGGTAAAGGTTGCCCAGATAGTGATGGTGACGGTGTGTTTGATTACTTAGATAAATGTCCATTTACTCCAGGTGATAAAGACAGAGAAGGTTGTCCTGCAAACGATAAAGACAGAGATGGTGTTGCAGATGAAGATGATAAATGTCCAGATGTGCCAGGTATCAAAGAATTTAATGGATGTCCTGATTCTGATAAAGATGGAATTCAAGATTCTGAAGATAAGTGTCCACTGAAAGCTGGTACTAAAGAAGGTGAAGGTTGCCCAGATAGTGATGGAGATGGTGTTTTTGACCACAATGATGTTTGTCCAGCTACTCCAGGAGTTGCAACTAATAAAGGTTGCCCAGAAATTAAAGAAGAAGTTAAGGAAAGAATAAGACTTGCAGCTCGAGGTATATACTTCGAAAGTGGCAAGGATATTATTAAAGCTGAGTCGTTCTCTAACCTAGATCAATTGGTTGAGATTTTGAATGAGTATAAAGAAGCTAAGGTAGCAATTGAAGGTCATACAGACAGTCAAGGTGCTGACGCAGCTAACTTAACTCTTTCTCAAAAACGTGCTGATGCTGTTAAGCGATATCTA
>CBDUEX010000010.1:0-13458 GCA_965366305.1 uncultured Bacteroidia bacterium
TTGCTGAGGACTTTGGTGATATTAAAAAACACCATGCAGAAGAAGTTTTAATGGCCCATACAACTTCAGTAGGTGGCATGTACCAAATTATTGGCGGAGAACCAGTTATTAAACTGGGATACGCACACTCTTCATTGGGTGATCTTTTGAAAGAGAAGCAGTTTTATGCCAACGAATTAACCATTCACTATTCCAATTTTGGATTAAAAAGTCTTGTTACAGCGTCGGCAATTGGAATTGATTACATTTATCAAAGCAGTACGTTACCATTAAGTAGCGGAGTTTCTAGAAATTTTATAATAGCTGACGAGAATGGTGTTTTACCTTTTGACCTGAAAATAACTGAAGATAAAAAAGGAGAACGACTGCTAAATAAAATATTTCCTTCTCGCACCATTGCACCGCAACATCCGGTACTCGACGAGAAAGGAAATCCAACCGAAAAAGCAGATTTCAATTTTGGAAATGCAAAAGATAATATTCCAAGTTTAAATGTTAACTACGCCCTGAGAAGTGGAGAAAATGGCCTCTTTTCATTAGATAATGCCTATTCATTGTACCTCAACATGAAGATAGCATCTCAAGAGGAGTTGGCTCACGTATTGGTTTACAATGCATTTTTTGGAGATGATGTTCAAAAACCATGGTTTGACGAACATGGCATTTGCTATTACACTCAAACGGATAATTCCAGTTTAGTATTTGCATTACTTAATAACCGAAAAGAATTTAGAAGATACCAAACCAGTGCATTTACGACTAAAGCTTTTCAAGAATTAGGCAGTAGTAAGCATCAGGCAGAATTGCACATGCATGGCTTGTTTATTTTAATGCATAAGCTGAAAAATTTAAGTCCAAAGCAAATATCTAAAAAGGTAACATCTAAATACAAAGAACAAGAAGTAAGACAGTTTGTAGACGCAAATACGCCTGAATTGTTGATTGAAGATGTGCTTGAATATGCTAAAAACATTGATACGCTTGCAGCAACATTCAGTGATTTATTGACCATTACAACAGTTGAAGACGTAGCTCGATTTACCGGCTTTAAAGGTGAATTGAATGGATTTATTAAAACGTTTTACAACGGATTACATTCTGCGATAACACAAACAGTAAGAGCCATTACTTCGTTAGGAACTCCAATTATTTTCAAGAATAACAAAGGTGAAGATGAGATTCTTGCAGGCCCCTATTTTGCCCCAATGGATTTAATTTTGACAGACAACTATACGTTGCTTAACAAAATTGAGGAAGTGTGTATTACGTATAAATTAGATAAGGATGACTTCATCAATTGGCTAATATGTAATAATGGATTTGTTGATCTTCGTCCGAGTGCCGTTTTGAATACTGCCAAGAATTTCAATACAGGATTAACAGATGATATTCGCATTTTGAAAACACATAAGGAATTCAGAAAAGCAATAAATGCTCTAAAAATAAAGAACACTAAAAACCTTGAAGAGAACTACCACTACAACACAAGTGGTCTCTTGGCATATTGCGGCAGAATAACTGGACTTTACGAGCAACTTGAGCAGTTTGATTTAAGTTTAGGTACTTACAACGGTTGGAAGGCACTTTTCCCAATCGACAGTAATTATAACCATATCCTTATTCCAGGCCTTGTTGAAGCAATGAGACATTACGCGGAAGGATTAGGTAAGATAACTGGTACTGAGTTCTTATATCCGAGGTACGGATACTTCTCTGACTAGCATTTATCCAAGAATTACGAAACACTGGCCATGCTCAAACACCTTCTAAAAAGGAATACGTATTGTGAGGTGAATATGGTTTTATCGGATTAAAACTCCACTCCAAAGTAGTCATCAAAAAGGGCATTAATTGCAGACCCTGATACTTCGCCATAAGTTGTGTGGTTCGCTCGATAGTAATAAGCTGCTCCATCATCTTCTCCCGGAAGGACTAGCTTTCCATCAACTGATGTCCCCGTTAATACAACTGCTGTATCGGCATTGAAATCACTAAAATTCTTATACATTTTAAGTGTTGCCCCGCTTACCAAACTATCTTCACTGGCATTTTGATATTGATAAAAGCTAAAATGCATTTGTCTTTTGGCTAGTCGAGGGTCTTCTGTGCTGCTGGGAACAGTATTTTCATCATCTTTACAAGAATAGAAAGACATTAGAAACATAGAAATTAGTGCAAAAAATAGGATCTTTTTCATGTGAAAGCGAAGGTATGTTATTTAAGTTAATGGCATAAAAAAAGCCCTACTGGGCTTTTTTTATTATCATGCATGAAAAGATTAAAGAACATTCTCTTTTCAGCTAACCTTAATCTACGTTGTCGTGCAGAAACGAATTATTAGTTCGCAATTCTGGCTTTTTGTCTGGCTCTTCAACCAAACTAGTTCGCGATATTTCTACCTCAGATGAATGAGAAACATCATCTAATCGAACTCCTTTTCTTTTATAGGCTGGAACTCCTTCAAGTTCTTCCATGCCTGTTTCCTTATTTGCAGTTTCGTTGAGTTCACGTAAATACTTCATACGTGTTTTCATTTGCTCAATTTTCTTGTTTGCAGATAATGTTTCCATATCTTCAAGTTCGCCTAAATGATCGAATATTGTGGTTTGCTTTTGAGCTTCAATTTGTTCTGCTGTTGCTTCATCCTCAATTTCAACATTGCCTAAATCAAATTCAATGTCTTCGTTTGATTCGAATGTTGTTTTGTATTTATTTTCTGCTCTATTGAAGCCAGTTGCAATCACAGTAACTGAAATATTTCTACCCATATTAGAATCGTAGCATAATCCACATTTTAAAGTAGCATTACTTCCTGCTTCGTTCTGAAGGTATTCATTGATTATAGCATATTCATCCATGGTAGCTTCTTCGTCACCATACGATATATTCACCAACAAATCGCTGGCACCTTGAATCTTACTATCATCTAGCAACGGAGAGTTTAGTGCTTGACTAACGGCTCTCATTGCTCGGTCATCTCCTTCACTTAATCCCATTCCCATTATAGCAACTCCACTATCACGCATTGCTGTTTTAACGTCTTCAAAATCTACGTTAATACTGCCTGCTATAGTTATGATCTCTGCAATTCCTTTAGCTGCTGTTGCTAACACATTGTCTGCGTATCCAAAAGCTTTACTAATGGGTAAATTGCCATAAATATCTTTGATTCTATCGTTAGAAATCACCAATAAAGAATCTACACTTTCGCGTATTTCTTCTATTCCATGAAACGCTGCATCACATCTTCTGTTTCCTTCAAATGAAAATGGAGTGGTTACAATTCCAACAGTAAGTATACCCATATCCTTTGCTGCTTTTGCAATTACGGGAGCTGCACCTGTTCCGGTACCTCCACCCATTCCAGCAGTAACAAACACCATTTGGGTATTTACACCTAAAGACTCGATAATATCTTTGATATTTTCTTCAGCCGCTTTTCTTCCTACTTCTGGGTTTGACCCCGCACCTCTACCGGCAGTTAGTTCGTTCCCAATTTGTATTTTGTTGGGTATTGGACTGCTTTCCAATGCTTGCGAGTCGGTGTTACAAATAAAGAAATCAACTCCATTAATCCCTTCACGGTACATATGATTGACTGCGTTTCCACCGCCACCACCAACACCAACTACTTTGATTATTGAAGATTTGTCTTTGGGTAATTCTACTGTAAAACTCATGGTTAAATTATTTAAAATCAGCTACATCCACTTCATCTTTGAGCCAATCTTTTATGCGGTCAAATAAAGCAGTTTTCTTTTTAGGTTCGAAATATTGTTCTCCACTAATGTTGATAGTGTTTCTTTCATCTTGAAGTCCTCTTAAAACAAGACCTACGCTTGTTGCATAGATTGGGCTTTTTACCTCGTCTACCATTCCTTTTGCAAGGTGTTCGTTTGGATATCCAATACGTGCATCAAGACCAGTTACAAATTCAGCTAATTGAGCAATGTGTTTCAATTGCGAGCCACCACCTGTAAGCACAATGCCGCCTGCAAGTCTTTTCTCAAGATTTGATGCTTTAATTTCATAATACACCAACTCCATTATCTCTTCAATTCGAGCTTGAATAATTTTCGATAAATTCTTTATGGAAATTTCTTTTGCTTCTCTTCCTCTAATTCCAGGAATACTAACAATTTCATTTTCGTTTAATTCATTTGCCAATGCACTACCAAATTTCACTTTCAGTAATTCTGCATGTGCTTTCATTACATTACATCCTTCTTTGATGTCTTCCGTAATGATATTACCTCCATAAGGTATAATTGCTGTATGACGAATAATACTGTCATGGAAAATAGCTACATCTGTAGTACCACCACCTATATCAACAAGAACAACTCCTGCTTCTAATTCTTCAGGACTAAGTACAGCTTCAGCTGATGCCAAAGGCTCAAGGGCAAGTTCAGAAACTTTTAAATTCGATTTCTCAACACATTTATAAATATTTTTTGCTGCAGAAATTTGTCCGGTAATGATATGAAAGTTCCCTTCAAGCTTAACGCCAGACATTCCTACAGGATCCATAATTCCTGGCTCATCATCAACTGTGTAATCTTGAGGAAGAACATGAATGATACGGTCACCTGGCTTTACTGCCAGTTTAAACATATCGTTCTCTAATTTCTTTAAATCTTCTTCTGCGATTTCCGTTTCCCCGTCATTTCTAATAATCATCCCTCTGTGCTGGAGACTATTAATATGTGCTCCGGCAATTCCTACCTGAACGCGGTGTACATCAACATTCGATTTTTCAGAAGCTTCTTTAATTGCTTGTTGAATTGCAGCTACGGTTTTGTCAATATTAGAAACAACACCTCGAGTAACGCCTCCATGTGATGCCACTTTTCCCATTCCTAAAATATCTACTTTACCAAATTGATTAACTCTACCAACAATAGCACAAACTTTAGTTGTCCCTATGTCTAATCCTACAATAATTTTCTCTTTTGAATCTTCCATTTAATTACACACTACTTGATCTTTATACTTTAAGTTTATCGTTTGATACTTGTCCCATCCTATCTGGTTTAGTCCGTATTTATAAAAATCAATTAGCTTGTTAAACTTCTCTTCGATGTTTAGTGAATCGCCAATTATGATTGTTTGATTTCTAACTTTTGGAACAATAATCAAATCACCTTTCTTATCTACAAATATCTGTTCAGTTAAGGCTTGCATAAAGTCGTTTTCTTGCACATAGGTGGATAGTGTGTATACTTTCTTAATCATTGTCTCTGTGAAGTTCCCATTTGCGATAGGTACACGTGCAACATCAGTTCCAGATGAGGGTATTTTTTTGAACTCATTATCGAGATAATAGGACGATCCATTGGAATTTATTATTCGAACCACCGGAATTCGTTGCTCTATTTGTATCTTTAATTCTCCTCTCAAATCGAAGCTGACTTCTACATTTTTAACAGCCGACAATTTTTTAATTCTCGATTCAACATCAATTAAATTAATGTCTTTATACATTACTCCAGACAACCCATTGGTATACCATTCGTCTAATTTGTCTTTTATTAAATTCTGCGTTATCAATTGCTTTTCAATTGGAGCATCAATTAAAATTTTAATGTCCATGCATGCCTGCTCTTCTTGATTGTTTTTTAAGGTAATAAATAACACACCTAACAAAATCAACGAAACAATGTAGAGGGTCTTTCTGAGATATGGCTTCACACTAACTGACATAGACCTCTTTAATTGGTTCAACTAATTGATCAATATCGCCAGCCCCTAGTGTAAGGAGCACCTCTAAGCTACGTGACTGAAGTTCTGGAAGAACTTTATCTTTCGTGAGGCACACGGCATTCTGCATACGCATTAGTTTTAATAACGCTTCTGAGCTTATGCCTTCCATAGGAAGCTCACGAGCTGCATAAATTGGCAGTAAAATAAGTTCATCCACTTTTGACAATTCTTCCGCAAATCCACTCATAAAATCACGGGTTCGTGAATACAAATGCGGTTGAAATATTGCCGTAATTTTTTTAGTTGGATAGAGCTCTCTTACACTTGAAATTATCGCTTTTAATTCGCTAGGATGATGAGCATAATCATCGATATAAGTAATATCCTTGTTGTCAACTATGTACTCAAAACGTCTTTTTATTCCTTTAAAATTAGCCAATCCTTCTCTAACTGCATCCATGGCAATACCCGCCTTGGATGTCATCAAAATTGCTCCAATTGCATTCTCTAAATTATGTAACCCAGGGATGTTGAGGTAGAGGTTTTCGATGGGTGCTTGCCCAACATTATTCAAAATGTTAAAATGGGTGCCCTTACCACTTTTTGATTTAATTACAGCATAATAATCAGCAGCACTAGTTGCTGCTGAATATGTAACACCTAGAATCTTCTTTGAATTATTAACCGCACTAAACACATTCTCTTTTTCTGAAACAAGTTCAGAGAACTCGATGTACGATTGCTCCAATACATCTTCCTTTTCGTAAATATCTAAGTGATCTGCATCGGTGCTTGTAATCACCGTATAATTCGGACTTAATTGTAAAAACGAACGATCAAATTCATCAGCTTCGGTAATGCTATAATGCTCATCTGTTATTCCTTTTTGATAGTAATAGTTGCTATTAAGATTGCTACTGATACCACCCAAAAAAGCTGAAAATTGCACTTCGGAATGCTGCAAAATAGTTGCCACCATGCAGCTGGTTGTTGTTTTTCCATGCGTACCTGCTACACTTAGATTAACTGTTGATTTCGTTATCCTCCCAAGTACTTTAGCACGTTTTTCAACTACATAATTGTTCAAATTAAAATAGTTTAGTAGTGCATTATTCCCAGGAATAGCAGGCGTGTATACCACCAACGTTTCACTTGGGTTCTTTTTAATCGCTTCTGGTAAAGCTTCAATACTATCTTCAAATGAAATAGATATTCCTTCTTTCTGCAATCCAGCAGTGAGCAGAGTAGCCGTTTTATCGTATCCAAAAACAGCATATCCTTGCTGAGCACAGTATCGTGCAAGAGCACTCATTCCAATTCCTCCGACGCCTAAAAAAAATATGTACTTAGGCTTATCCAATAGCTGTGGTAATAACGTTTACGATAGATTCTGCTGCTTGTGGAAGACCTAATTTAGTGATTTCACTTTCAAGAGTATTCAATCTGTTTGGATCTGAAAACAAATCAGTTACAAGCTTGCCGATAGTTTGTTTTGCTTCTGAATCTTTACACAAGACGGCGGCATTTTTATCTACCAAACTCATTGCATTTTTTGTTTGGTGGTCTTCTGAAACAAATGGTGAGGGAATAAAGATTGTGGCTTTTCCCAAAGCAGAAAGTTCTGAAACCGACATAGCTCCGGCTCTGCTAATTACAACATCCGCAGCGGCATAAGCTTTATCCATTTCTTTAATAAATGTAGTTCGAGTCCCCCATTCAAAATTACCAGGTTCCCCTTTATAACTCTTACCAGTTTGCCAGAGCAATTGAATGTTGTTCTGATTAAAAACTGCTAGATTTTCTTCAATGGCTTCATTAATTGTTCTGGCACCTAAACTACCACCCACAATTAAAACTGTTTTTTTATCTTCAAGTAATTGAAAGTGCTTTCGAGCTTCTTGTTTGCCACAAGTACTATTTAATATGTCTTGACGAATTGGATTTCCCGTAATTACGATTTTTTCCTTCGGAAAAAATCGCTCCATTCCGTCATAAGCAACGCAAATTTTAGAAGCCTTAGTTTTCAATAATTTATTGGTAATTCCTGGAAAAGAATTCTGCTCTTGCAGAAAAACAGGAATGCCCATTTTGCTTGCCGCAAAGTTTAAGGGACCACTTGCATAGCCTCCCACTCCAATAGTAAAATCGGGTTTAAATTTTTTTATAATCTTCCTAGAATTCCACAAACTTGAAATCACTTTAAACGGAAGACTTAAATTTTTTAAAGTCAATCGTCGTTGTAAGCCAGAAATCCACAATCCATGAATCTTATAGCCCGCCAGTGGAACTTTTTCCATTTCCATTCTTCCCTTGGCTCCTACAAATTCAATTACACTTTCAGGATATCTATTTTTAATTTCATTGGCAATGGCAATTGCAGGGAAAATATGCCCTCCTGTGCCTCCTCCTGATATAAGTACGCGATATTTATTTGGCATCTTCTCGTTCTTGATGAATTGTTCTACTGGCACTCAGAATAATCCCAAATGCTATACTCGTAAATAAAATGGAGGTTCCCCCTCTACTTACAATTGGCAATGCAAGTCCTGTTACAGGTAAAATATTTACTGCAACTCCCATATTTATAAATGCTTGAACAACCAAACTAAATGCTAATCCAATGGACATTAATGCCGCGAGCGAGTTCTCCGTTTTAAGCACTATTCTAAAGGTTCGATAGAGCAATAAGAGGTACAAAATAATTAAGGCAAGTCCTCCAAAAATCGACCCATATTCTTCAATGATTATGGCATAAATAAAATCCGCGAACGGAGACGGTAGAATGTTTTTCTGGCGGCTATTACCCGGACCTTCTCCAACAAAACCTCCTCTTGCTACTGCAATTTTTGCTTGATTACTTTGAAAATTATTTCCACCTTGCCCACCATCAATAAATGTTTCGATACGGGATTTCATTGTTGCTATTCTTCCAAACTCAACATCTGTATTCCAAACATAAGCGAATAGGCCACCAAAAACTAACACGCCTATTCCTACTAAAACACCCAATTGTTTTAATGGTATTCTTCCGATAAACAATACAAGCATACTGGTCATAAATAACACAGCAGAGGTTGAGAAATCTTCTGGGAAAATGAGAATACAGATTAATAGTATTATACCTAAAATTGGTATCAAAGTCTTCTTGAAATTGTGCACTTCCCCTTGCCTCTTTGCCATAAAACGAGCCACATAAATGATTAACGCCACCTTAGCAAAATCTGAGGTTTGGACAGTTAACCCAATTCCAGGCAATGCCACCCAACGTGTTGCATCATTTATAGTAACCCCAAAAAGCATGGTATAAGCCAACAGTGGAATTGAAATCCACAACATAATCTGACTTATTCTCGAGAAGTACTGAATGTTGACCATATGTGTTAGCCACATCGTAAACAAGCCAAAAATTAAAAGAGCAACATGCTTAATTAAATAATACTCTGTATTTCCGCTTCGCTCTACGTAGGCAAGCGTTCCTGTAGATGAATATACAGCCAGTATACCATACACAGAAAGCACAAATACAATGAACCATATTACAGGATCACCTTTGAGATATTTATTTAAAACTTCTCGCACTATTACAGTTGTCTAACAGCTCTTTTAAACTGATTTCCTCTATCTTGATAATTTTCAAATAAGTCGAAACTTGCACATGCAGGAGACAACAATACGGTTTCTCCATTTTCGCCTAAACCATACGCCAATTCCACAGCTTCTTGTGCAGTACTTGCATTGATCATCATATCAACATCTTTACGAAATGCTTGATGAAGCTTCATGTTGTTTACTCCAAGGCAAATTATAATTCGCACCTTGTCTTTAATTAAAGGAAGTAATGATTCATAATCATTGCCTTTATCTACACCTCCAGCAATCCAAATAATTGGCTTTTCTACACTTTCTAGGGCATACCATGCCGCGTTTACGTTGGTTGCTTTACTGTCGTTAATAAAGCTAATTCCTTTCACTTTAGAAACATACTCTAAACGGTGTTCCACGTTTTTAAAATCAGAAAGACTTTCTCTAATAGTTTCCTTTCTAATCAATAGTGAATTTGCAATAATTGCAGCAGCCATCGAATTGTAAGTGTTGTGCTTTCCAGCAATGGTTAATTGGTTAATTGACATAATAAATTCTGTTTTTGGTTTTTGTAAGCTTATGTTGATTTTATCTTCACTCACCCATGCTCCTTCTTGATACTCATTATCAGAATGAGAGAAAGGAATTTGTTGAGCTGTAGTATTATGGTTTTCTAAGTATTTTGTAATCTCTTGATCATCAGCACAGTAAATGAACTTTTGATCTTCAGTTTGATTTTGGTAAATTCGAAACTTTGATTCAATATATTTTTCTATGGAACCGTATCGATCTAAATGATCTGGCGAAATATTGAGTAAAACGGCATAGTCTAGTGCTACCGTAAACATTCCATCTAACTGGTAGCTACTCAATTCCAATACGTAGTATTCGTGGTCTTGTTCGGCAACTTGTTTCGCAAAACTGAAACCTACATTACCAGCAAGTCCGACATTCAATCCGGCACTTTTCAGAATATGATGTGTCAATAAAGTGGTGGTAGTTTTGCCGTTGGTACCTGTAATTCCTATTAGCGTTGCATTGGTATAAGAGCTCGCAAATTCAATTTCACCAACAATACCAATGTTCGCTTCTTTAGCTTGAATCAGAACTGGAATACTATCTGCAATTCCAGGACTTTTAATAATGAGTTCAGAACTCAATATTTTTTTCGTATCGTGGCCACCTTGTTCGTACGAAATTCCATATTCTTCTAGCTCAGCTTTGTATTGATCTTTGATAATGCCATAGTCAGACACCCAAACATCAAAGCCTTGCTTTTTGGCTAGAATCGCAGATCCAACTCCGCTTTCTCCTGCACCTAATATGGAAATCAGTTTAGCCAATTATCTTAGTTTAAATGTTACGATGGTTAGTATGGCTAGTATGATGCCGACAATCCAAAAACGTGTAACAATTTTGGGTTCTGCATATCCTAATTTTTGATAGTGATGATGTAGTGGAGACATTTTAAAAATCCGTCTTCCTTCACCATACTTTTTCTTGGTGTATTTGAAATAACTTACTTGAAGTACAACACTTAAGTTTTCTACTAAAAAGATTCCACATAGAATTGGCAAAACCAACTCTTTTCTAATCATTAAGGCTAGCACAGCAATAACTCCACCCAAAGCAAGGCTTCCGGTATCTCCCATAAATACTTGTGCTGGAAAACTATTGTACCATAAAAATCCGATACATGCACCAGTAAATGCCGCTGCAAAAATTACAAGCTCACCCTGGTTTGGGATAAACATAATATTGAGGTAATCAGAAAATATAAGGTTACCACTTATAAAGGCTAAGGCGGCTAAGGTGATGCCAATTATGGCAGAACTTCCCGCTGCTAAACCATCAATTCCATCTGTTAGATTGGCCCCATTTGAGACCGCTGTAATTACAAAAATAGCAACGAACATAAATACAATCCATGCCCATTTATTTGCACCGTCTTCATCCATCCAAAACAATAATTTGGAATAATCTATCTCATGCGTTTTGAAAAATGGAATGGTTGTAGTAGTGCTTTTAACATCTTTAAAATACATTAACTGACCGTTAATTTCTTTCACATCAACTCCGGCTGGAGCTTCGCTTGCACTCGCAACTTTAAACTGCTCTCGAACCACCACATTGTCATTAAAATGAAGCACTAGTGCCACAATCACACCAAGACCAACCTGTCCTATAACTTTAAACTTTCCAGCTAATCCAGACTTGTCTTTCTTGTAGATTTTAATGTAGTCGTCGATAAAGCCAATTACTCCAAGCCATATAGTGCTAAAGATCATTAGCAACACGTACACATTGTTTAATCGAGCAAACAGTAATGTAGGAATGAGTATTGCAGCTAAAATGATAAGACCACCCATTGTTGGTGTTCCTTTTTTAGCATTCTCTCCGTCTAAGCCTAGTTGTCTAATTGTTTCAGCAGCTTGCCGATTACGTAGCATCTCAATGAGCCTTTTCCCGAAAACAAGCGATATAATTAGGGATAAAATAACGGCCATTGAAGCTCTAAAAGAGATGTATTGAAACACTCCAGCTCCTGGCAAATCGTACATTTTATCGAGGTATTTAAATAAGTGATAAAACATTAGTTTTTAATTAGTTTGAGATTTTTGATTACTATTTCCTTATCGTCGAATGGGTGTCTAACACCATTAATTTCTTGATATGTTTCGTGCCCTTTACCAGCAACTAGAATTACATCGCCTGGGTTACTTAAGGTGATTGCCGTTTTAATCGCTTCTTCTCTATTGGTAATTTGCAACACCTTTTTATAGTTGCTAGGCTCTACGCCCACCATCATTTCATTTATAATTTCATTTGGGTCTTCAGTCCTGGGGTTATCTGAAGTAAGAATAACCTTGGTAGAAGCCTGACAGGCTATTCGAGCCATTACTGGACGTTTAGCACGATCTCTATCTCCTCCGCAGCCAACAACACTGATTAATTGCTCATTCTTAGTGCGAATTGCATTTATTGTATCCAATACATTTTGCAAGGCATCCGGAGTATGAGCATAGTCTATTATCGCAGTAATTCCTGCTTCTTTTATATTCTGAAACCTGCCATCTACACTGTTAATTGCACTTAAAGCAGTTACGATTTCGAGGTGCTCTTTCCCTAATAAAAATGCCGTAGCATAAACTGCTAAAACGTTATAAGCGTTGAAATTTCCAACTAGTCGCAACCAAACTTCAGATTCCCTGATGTTCAATAGCATACCGTCAAAATCACTTTCGATAACACGTGTTTTAAAATCACTTACAGATTTTAAGCTATAACTGTATCGTGTTGCTTTGGTATTCTGCAACATGGTAGCTCCGTTCTTATCATCTTTGTTTACCAATGCAAATGCCGAAGAACTTAAGTTGTCGAATAAGCGTTTCTTGGTATAGAGGTATTCTTTAAAGTCTGTATGATAATCTAAGTGGTCGTGTGTAATGTTTGTGAAAATTGCTCCATCAAATTCAAGCCCTGCTACTCTGTTTTGATGTAAGGCATGAGAACTCACTTCCATAAAAGCGTACTCACATCCGGCTTCAACCATTTCTGCTAGTAATTCATTGATGCGAACACTATTAGGCGTTGTGTGCGTAGAAACTGTATCTACACCATTTATGGAATACTTGATGGTAGATAACAATCCACAGCTATGTTTCAAATTCATGAAACACTCATACAACATGGTTGCAATTGAAGTTTTTCCGTTGGTACCTGTAACACCAATCAGTTGCAGTTTCTTAGAAGGAAAATCATAAAAGGCCGATGCCATTTTACCCAAACTCTCAGCCGCATCTTCTACTTTAACATAGCAAACACCATCTTTCGTCTCCTTAATCTCTTCGCATAGAATTATAGTAGCTCCCAGCTCAATAGCTTTATCTATAAATAGATGACCATCGGTTGTAGCTCCACGTGTTGCCGCAAAAAGAAACCCTGGTTTAATTGCTCTTGAATCCAAGGACATTCCTTTAAGTAATTGGTTAGAATCACCAATAACTTCCAAAGGACTTACTACGTTCAATATGTCGGTTAGATTCTTCAATTTAATCGGATATATACTGTTCGGTTAGACGCTACTTTTGTTCCAGCAACTGGGCTCTGTTCTACCACTCTTCCGTATCCAGAAATTTTTGGCTTAAGGCCTCGGAGTTCTAATAAGTAAAT
>CBDUEX010000011.1:0-13274 GCA_965366305.1 uncultured Bacteroidia bacterium
GATGTTCAATCTGCTAGCATTGTGCAGTATAGGACTAAAGGTACAGGAGGAGTAGCAGTTCAAAATGTTCCGTCAATTTCACCGTATTACACCTCGCCAACTGAATATCGCTATAGAACAGACTCGTTATACACCACCCTTGGTGGTAATTGGCTTACAAGCGACGATGGATTTCATGGCGTATTCACGGCTAAATTATCTCCAAATTGCTATGCGAAAAGCGGGGATGCACCCATAAAATATGCTTTTGTTTTTCAACAACTTGGTGGTTTGGGATCAGGAGCAGACACGCTTTACTCCACAACTACAAGTGATCAAATTGATTACGAAAAGCCAGATTTACAACTCACAGTAACCAACCCCTACGTTTATCCTGAACAAGATACCGTTGAATGGCAAGTTCGTGTTACCAATGCAAGTTCTGTGGCCAATGCATCGAATGTTTGGTTGGGTTCATTTATGAATAGCAACACAGAAATTGTTGCCATATATGATGTCGCTACAGGCACTAACCTAACGAAAAGCAACGATATTCATAAACTTGGAAATCTCAACGCACTACAATATAGAGACCTCATTGTAAAGGCTACGTACTCATCCTGTTTTAAAGATAGCATTAACTGTATTTTAGGCTATGACTGCCAAGACTATCCTAATTCTTTGTCTGTGGCATATTGTAAAAACGTTGTAGAAAAACTGTACTTCGAGCCAATCAATACGCGATTAGAAGCAAGTATTATTGGAAGCTTTGGAGATGTAGACTTGTGTGCAGAAAACGAATTCAATATACTCATCAGAAATACTGGAAGCCCAAAGGTCTTTGACACTTATTTGGATATTATTTTAAGATCCGGTATGACTTTAGATGATAGTGCATGGCTGTATGTAGACGGAAGAAGTGATTCCATCTTTATAGGCTCAGCAGTTAATTTGGGTTCAAATACATTCAGGTGGGAATTATCAGCTAAAGATTCTTCTCTATTAAACAATGGTATGAATGGAGTAAAAAGCACTTCAGGTTATACCATGACCTTGAAATTCAAACTAAAGACAGATTGCGACTTTACCAGTTCAACTTCTTTTCTTCTTCGCCCTGGGGGAAGATTGAAATGTGGTACTGCAGTAAACGCACCTTTTACACTAGGCGATCCTATCAATATAAAAGGTGTGGTGCGACCGTATTTCTCAGCTTTAGATTTTCAAATGAACCACATTGATGCTTGCAACTATGTGGATAGCACGTTTGCCAAATTCTTAAATCTTGGACCAGACACGACACGTATAACAGATAGCATTGTACTAACACTCCCTCCTGGAGTTTGGGTTGACACCACTTTTATTGACAATTCTCATAATTCTCCAATCGCAGGTGCATTATACTCTTCAAAAAATGGTTTAGACGTTTTTAAATGGGGCATTCCGAAAGGAATTGTTCCAGGAGACAGTTGTATTTTTAAAATTATCACAAGCACAGATAATTCACTATTAACTTGTGGGATAAAGCAAATTTATATTGAAGCTGTCTCTAGTCAACTAGCCCTCTGCGTTGAATCAAATACGTATTGCAGCATTAGTGTTGCCACAAGCAGTTTGTTGGTTACGGATTCTGTAGAAAAGGGACAATTTTCACTCGATTTTAATTCCGCTGTTTCTCGACCCAACGGAAGTTTAGAAGATATCAGTTTATCATACGATGTTACAAACTCTGGTGCTAATTTAAACACTGGATCCTTGTTAGAATGTAGCATTTACTATGATATAAATGGAAATGGAATTGTAGAGTCTTCAGACTCTTTAGTAGCCATTGATAGTATTCAAAGTGCCATTATTTCAGGCAATACACTTCCAAGAAACTTTAACTTTACAACGTCGTCTGCATTTACCTGTAATCTCCTTCTGTATATTAGTGAAGATAATTGTGTGTGCAGTCCTACTACTCTAAGTATTCCTCCACCTCAATTATTGAATGCAGGAAAAGACACCACAATTTGTTCTGGCGAATCAATAGTAATTGGAAGCTTAGGCAACGACTCAAACACCTATTTATGGAACAATGGCAATGCGGTTACAAAAGCGGATACTAGCATCACAACGTTTATAGGGATTAACACATCAACTACTTCATTGCAATATGAAATGGTTTTAACAACATCTAAAGCCAATTGCAGTAGTACAGACACAGTACTGGTTAACTTATATCCTTTTATGAAAATGAATATGGATGACACAACTACTGTTTGTGTTGGTGATCAAACTATAATTGGAGAAACTGTAGTTGGAGGAATTGGTCGTGTTAAAACTTATTTGTGGTATCCTTCAGATAGCTTAGACCGAACCAATAGATCTCATACTTTCGCATATCCTACCACAAGCACCACTTATTATGTTGATGTAACGGATGATGTTGGATGTTCTATTACCGATTCAATACACATAAAAGCCATTAAAGCCCCATCTGCCGTTATTTTGGCAAGAGATACATGCATATTCAATATGACTTCTATCGAAAATAAATCTGATTTTTTTGGCGAATATCAAGACAGTGTGCATTGGGACTTTCAAGATTTAGGGGAATCAACATTTAACAACCCTGTACTTTTCCTCGACTCTTCTCGAACGCTTCCGATACATCTATACGTTCAAAATAGTTTTGGATGCTGGGATACTACATCTAGCAGTATGGAAGTATTCCCACAACCAACACCTTTAATTGATTTCACTTCAAATTGCGAAAATTTAACTGATACCGTTTATGCTGTTTCAACAATTCCATATGGCATATTAAATCATACATGGACCATTGATGGCCAATCGTATTCTGGTGATACCATAATTTATACCGTGCCTCAAAAAGACTCTATTTCAATGGAGCTTACTTCTGTTTCTGAACATGGTTGTTCAGCGAGTATTCAGAAGACATTTAACGTTTTAGACCAACCAGAAATAAGCATTACTTCTAGTGACGAATGTTTAAATGATAGCACAACGTTTACTTCCATACAACTTAGCGGCACTGCAGATTCGATAACAAACTATACTTGGACCATCGGAAACAATACTGTTTATAATTCCAAAAATTGCAAGCATTTATTCAGCGACACGGGAACATTTAACAATTCTCTCATCGTTCAAAATGCAAATGGTGGAAGTTACTGTTCACCCATTACCAAAAAGTGCATTCAGCACAACCAATGGCTGTTTTGGAGATACGATAACCATTGTAAATAATTCAACCATCGATGAAGGCACAATAACATCCATCCTTTGGGATCAAGGTTCAGGTTATACTGCGGGTGTAGATTCATTTATATTATTTCCTCAAAATATAGGAAATTATGTGGTTGGCCAAAAAGTGGTTTCCGATCAAGGATGTGTTGATTCCTCGCTTGAATCGTATAATGTGTATTATGTAGATCAAGCACTTTATACTCAAACTGGAATATGTGAAAACAAAACAATTTCATTTAATAGCAATCCAAATGCTCCTGATTCTATTGCCCAAATTCAATGGACCTTGCTAAACGATACTTTTAACACACACCGCTTTGATTATCAATTTTTAAACGATGGTGTCTTTACACTTAAACAACAAGTAATTACAAATAATGGTTGTATTAGTGACAGCACGTTTACTATAACAATACGCCCTTCTCCAACTGCTCTAATTAGCATTACCAACCCATGTGAAGACAATGTGGTACTTATCGAGAGTAGTACACCTGATGTAACGTTTGATTGGCTGTTAAGTGATGGCACAACAAATTCAAACGATCAATTTAACCACACCTTCGCTAATTTAGGAAAGTATAGCGTTGATTTGAAAGTCACTAATGCTTTCGGATGTCAAGATTCAATTGCGGACACAGCGAATATTACCAATTTTGTATCTCCAGATTTTGAAATCAATAATCTTTGTGTGAATGATGAACAGTGGATTAGACAAACCTCAACAGGTAATGCAATCCCAATTACAGAAGCACTTTTTGACATGGCCAATGGCGATAAAATCAACGCCATCGATTCATTTAATTACAGCTATCCCAATTCTGGTAATTATAGGGTTGCTTTGAAAATTACGACGATACCAGGTTGCACCTATAACACAGAAAAACAAGTAGTCATTTATCCACTTCCTTCTGCAGGATTCCGTTTGTACCCTGAGAGTGCTGATATTTTTACATCCACTATTCAAGGCTCAGACGAAAGTCAACGAGCTGATTCTGTAATGTACAAAATGAGCGATGGAAGCACGTATATCAGTCGCGACTTTGAACATACATTCTTAGATAGTGGTAGTTATATCATTCAACAATGGGTGAGCTCTCAATATGGTTGTTTAGATAGTACTACAAGAAACATTTACATCACATTTGCTTATAATTTATACATCCCAAATGCGTTTTCACCAGATGGTAACAACATCAACGATGAATTTAAACCCGTTGGTTTAGGATTGCGAAACTATGAGATGAGCATTTATAATAGATGGGGAGAGAAACTGTTTGAAACCGATTCAGAAAACCAAGCGTGGGATGGAAAAGATGCAATGCCAGGATACTATCTCTATCACATTAGAGCATATGATTTCCAAAACAAAGTACACTTTTATAAAGGAGTAGTATATCTCTTACGATAGAAGCTGTTTAACTATGTCGGCAATTAATTTGCCATCGGCTTTACCTTTTAGCTTTCCTGAAGCCATACCCATTACTTTACCCATGTCTTTCATTCCTTGAGCTCCAACTTGAGCTATGATAGCTTCAACTTCTTTTTTAATGGCGTCTTCAGACATTTGTTCTGGCAAAAATTTCTCAATTACTGCAAGTTCTTCTTCTTCTATTTCGGCTAAATCTACTCTGTTTTGTTCACGATAAATAGTAATAGAATCTTTACGTTGTTTTGCCATTTTTACCAATGCAGCAATCTCATCAGCTTCGGTAACCTCTTTGCCCCCTTCTTGGGTTTGGAGTATCAACAATGCCGACTTTATTCCTCGCAAAGCTCGCAAGGTTCCTTGATCTTTGGCTTTCATAGCCGCAATTAATTGTTTAGAAATTTGATCTGAAAGACTCATAGTGCAAAGTTAGGTAAGTTGAACTCAAAAGACGAATACTCTAAACTTGATATCCCAAATATGGATTGGCTAAAAAACCAACAAGCATCCTTTACTCTACATCTTCTGCATTTGCTAATATTTTTGGTTTTATCAACGAATCAATAAGTCTCACCTCATCGTTTCCTAATTTTTGTCCTGCTCTACTTGATGCCCATAAGACAAAAACGCCACCCAAAACAAACGGAATAGCCCAAAGAATGTATGAAGACAAGCCCAAATTATAACGCGATAAACCAATTACAGAAACTACTAAAGTTGCAAAGCCAAGAAAAAAGTACACAAACATATAGCCGAGCCATATATCTGGTTTAGGACCGTAAAGACCTCTAACTTCTGTTCCCAATCCAGTTTCCTCTAGATTTAAGGAAAGCTGCGGTGACCAAAAATGTCTGTTCTTTTCAACAATTCGAATTCGAATGTGGTTATGCGTAATTCTACCCACAATCTTGTCGTTGTTTTCAGCAAGTATAATTTTAACTTTTTCTACAATTTCCTCTGGAGTTTCCTTTACCAGTTTTTTAAATCGCAGCCTTACTTCAAAAAAATCGTTGCTCATTGTAGAAACGAAATTATATCAAATCATGTTTAGAATGGATTTGAATAGAACACCTTCACTTTCATATTTCATAGAAAAATATGATGTATAACATTATCTTCCCATTTCAAACCTTAACCTTTGTTGTCTAATCCAAATCGAATTGAATAAGCTTATCCTCTCCATAATTGCAACAACTCTTCTTTGGTCCTGTTCCAAACAAGAAGAATATATTACACCAACTGTTTCAAATCTTATAGAATCCGTTTACTCATCAGTTCTCATTCAACCTGATAGTATGTACCAAGTGTATGCGTCTGTAAATGGCCTTTTAGATCAATTCCTTGTAGAAGAAGGAGATTTAGTTAAAATTGGCCAACCTATTGCTCAAGTAATCAATACTATGCCTAAACTAAACGCTGATAATGCGAGCATAGCTCTTCAACTTGCTCAGCAAAATGCCGGAAGCAATTCTACCATAATTGGAAATATCAAAGATGAAATTAAAACTGCTGAATTGAATGCACAAAATGCGAAGGTTAATTTTACCAGACAGCAAAATTTATGGAACCAAAATATTGGTTCTAAAGCGGAACTGGATGCACGACTTTTAGCTTATGAAACCGCAAAAACGCAGGTAAATATGTTGAAGGATAAATTAAGAAGAAGTCAGTATGAATTAAATGCAGCACTTAATCAAGCCAGAATTCAATTTCAATCAGCTTCAACTAATTCCAAAGACTTTACTATTGCGAGTAAGATTAATGGCACTTGCTACGCTATCAACAAGAAAAAGGGAGAAATAATAAGTGCTCAAACCCCAATAGCTGTAATTGGAAGTTCGTCAAGATTTATAGTTGAAATGCTTATTGACGAGGTAGATATCGCTCGTGTAAAAAGAGGTCAAAAAATATTGGTAACTCTAGATGCTTACAAAAACGAAGTATTTGAAGCCAAGATTACTAAAATTTATCCCAGCAAAGATCAACGTACACAAACTTTTAAAGTTGAAGGCGAATTTGAAACTAAACCTAGCATCCTTTATCCTGGACTTTCAGGAGAAGCGAATATTGTAATAGCCTCTTTTAAAGATGTAATTACTTTACCAAACGAATATATTTCTGATAACAATGAAATAAACACGGATGATGGAATGGTGAAAGTTAAAATAGGATCGAAAAATATGGAATATTCTCAGATTCTATCTGATATTGATACAAGTTTAAAAGTTTATCCTTTAGAGCAATAAGCACGTGACCAACTGGGGACTACTTTTAACCATCGCAAAAACGCATCTCATTACCCGAGTGAAACAATCGAGTGTGGCTGCACTCGGTGTTACTTTTGGTATTGCCACGTTTGTAATTCTCATTAGCTTTATGACTGGTCTTAACGGAATGCTGGATGGATTAGTTTTAAACAGAACTCCTCATATACATATTTACAACGACATAAAGCCTTCTGAAAAGCAACCTGTTGACTATTTTGATGAGATGAAAAACAGTTTCAATGTTGTTCATTCCATCAAGCCAAAACAAAGTCAATTGCGGTTACACAATGCCAAAGCGTTGATTAGTTTTTTAAAAAAAGATAAACGGGTAAAAGGCGTTACTCCACAGGTAGCAGCACAGGTATTTTACCTTGCAGGTAGCAGTCAATTAAACGGACGAGTAAATGGCATTGATGTGCTGGATGAGGTGGCACTTTTTAATTTCGATAATTATATTGTAAAAGGATCTGCCGAGGCGTTAGCACGAAACTCTGAAGGGATACTCATAGGTTCTGGAGTTGCTTCTAAACTCTCACTAGACCTTGGCGACAAGGTTCAATTAAGCAATGTTTCGGGTACTATCTACAATTTAAAAATAGTTGGCATCTACCAAAGTGGCATGGCAGATTATGATAATATTCAAAGCTTTGCCAATATTAAAACTACCCAACGTGTATTAGGCGAAGGAAGCAATTACATTTCAGATGTGAATGTAAAGCTTCATAACATAGCATTAGCTCCAGCTATGGCAAAACAATTGGAACGCCAGTTTAATTTAACAGCAATTGACATTGAAACTGCCAATGCACAATTTGAAACAGGCACCAACATCCGAAACCTTATCACTTATGCTGTTTCAATAACCCTTCTTTTAGTTGCAGGTTTTGGAATTTACAATATCCTAAATATGTTGATTTATGAGAAGATGAACGACATCGCAATTTTAAAGGCAACTGGTTTTTCGGGAAGGGATGTTAAACTAATTTTCATGTTTCAAGCAATGTTAATTGGACTAGTAGGAGGTGTATTGGGAGTTGGAATTGGATATGGAGTAAGTGTGCTAATTGATCACACCCCTTTTGAAACAGAAGCACTACCAACCATAGATACATTTCCTGTAAACTTTGATGCATCGTATTATATAATTGGAGTACTTTTCGCTTTGATTTCCACCTTTTTTGCAGGCTACCTTCCAGCAAAAAAGGCTCAAAAAATAGACCCTGTAGATATCATAAGAGGACAATAGATGGATCACGTTTTACAAGCTAAAAATATAGATAAATTCTTTCGCGATGCAGAAGTATTTCAGGCATTGAAGGATGTGAGCTTTAATATTGACAGAGGTGAATTTGTCTCTATAATGGGTAAGTCTGGGTGTGGCAAATCAACACTATTGTACATTTTAAGTACTATGGACACCAATTATGACGGTGAATTATTCTTAAATGGTTCTAAGCTTACCGGCAGGTCTCATAATGAACTTGCTGTTGTTCGAAATCAACACATCGGATTTATTTTCCAGTTTCATTATTTGCTACCTGAGTTTACCGTATTGGATAATGTAATGTTACCTGCCAAAAAATTAGGTTTAAAAAGCAAGCAAGAAATCGAGCATGATGCTATAGAAATTCTAAAAAGATTAGGAGTGGAAGAGCAAGCTCATAAAGTTGCTGCTAAAATTTCTGGGGGACAAAAACAGCGTATTGCAATAGCCCGATCGCTAATAAATAGCCCAACCATTATTATGGGCGATGAACCCACTGGCAACTTAGATACTAAGAATTCAGAAAATGTTTTTTCCATTTTAAAAGAACTAAGCCAAGAAAACAATCTGTCCCTATTGGTGGTAACACACGACAATGACTTTGCAGCAAAAACCGACCGCATTATTACCATGGAAGATGGGAGGATTTTGAGTGATGGTTTGTAAGATTTTATATATTTGAAAAATGACTGATGACGACCCTAATGTAATTTACTATAAACATGAAATAAATCGATGGCAGCAATTAGCGTATAAGTCCAACCTCCAGTTTAACGAAATTGAATTTACTGATAAAAGAGTAATAATTGATGCTATAGGAAGCTATAAAGATCATCAAATTAAACTCAACTCTCAGATTAAATTTAAAAATGTTCCCGGTAAATTAACACCGGAGAGTAGACGGATTTTTGGAGAGGCTAAATTGATTATTCCAGGTTTTAGTGAAAAAAAATTTAAACTGCTCGACGAACCCAATTTTAAACAATCTTTATCCGTTACTTTTGGTTGGAGAAAAAAGGATGACCATCCTGTATTTGAAATTTATTATAAGAAACGAAAGCCTCAAATTTTGGAAAGAACATTGAATGAGCTCTTTTCCTTGAAAGTAAAATGGGTTATAAACACGCCTGAGCAATTAGAAGTTCAAATTCATAAACATCTAAGTCCAAGTGATTTTAAAGCGATTATAGAGACATTGGAAGCTATTAGAAGAGGATTTGAACGAATTCTCTAATTTACAAGATATATCCTACTGAAAAACGAGGCATTAGCACAAGTTTTGAAGTGTATTGATATGTTGGATTGAATCCATAAGATCCGTTGTCATAGCGATGCGACTCTCCTTGGTAAAAAGGACTAAATCTTCCTTGTAGATCTATCGCCATCAACCATTTGGGATGTGCGGACGAAAAGGTATAATTGATATCAAATCCTACACCTACTTTTTTGAAATCCATATTGGGCAATTCATCAGCACTAATAGTAGTGCACAAAGTATCATTTGAGCAAAGTAAAAAGCTACTCTTATTAGAAAGATTGTAACCGACATTCATCCCAACTTTAAACTTTGAAAAGTAATAGCTATGAGCAAGTTTATTAATTTTCAATTTAACGCTTCTAACCCGAGAGTAACTTGCACCAACTACTAAATTTAAACTCGAAAAATCGGAACCAACAAAGTTTGTGTCCGGTGAATTTTGGGAATACATTTTCACCTCAGCTCGATTTGAAACATGAGACAGGCCTAAATCTAAGAGCACTTGATGTCTTACTTTAAAGGGGTAAGACGCAAAATAGGGTTGTTTGTATTCTCGTTTATTGGTTTCGGTTTTCACGTCCATCAGCTTCAAGCCCATGTCTGTTTTATTTTCTTTGCTCAGCAACGACACATGGGCCATTACCCCAATTTCTTGGATGCCTTTGGTGTCGGAATTTTGAATAGATTTTGACCAACGAGCATCTAACCCAATATTCTTGTTAAGCTGAAATGCATATTTAAAGTGAGTAGCTAGAGCATTGCTTTCAAAAGGACCTACGGTTCCAATTCCAGCAAGAAATATATGTTTTGGTTCCTTGGTAGCATCTTCACTCATAATATTTACCGTAATTTTTGTACTATCCAAATAGCCAAAAACAATATCAATAGTATCTGCTTGTGCATTTATTGTTCCTGAAAACAAATGCAGTACAAGAAGTAGTGCTACTATTTTTCGCATTACAGCGTTATGCTAAAAATGGAACCTTTACGGTTTTTGCTTTAATACGATTCTTTCGAACTTGTATATATATTTCGGAGTCAAGAGCTGCGAATTCTGGTTTCACATATCCCATCCCAATGGCTTTACCCAAACTAGGGCTTTGTGTTCCACTGGTTACTTCTCCAATATTATTTCCGTCTGCATCTACTATTTCGTAATGCTGACGAGGAATCCCTCTGTCAATCATTTCAAAGCCAACTAGCTTTCTAGACACACCGTTTTCTTTTAATTTTTTATGATAATCTTGGTTATTAAAAGGTTCTGCAAATTTGGTTATCCAACCTAATCCTGCTTCAATTGGAGAGGTAGTATCATCAATATCATTTCCATAAAGGCAATATCCTTTTTCCAAACGAAGTGTATCTCTTGCACCTAATCCACAAGGCACAATATCAAACTCTTTTCCAGCTTCAAAGATGGCATCCCACACCATTTCAGCGTGATTATTCCAAACATATAATTCGAATCCACCCGAGCCTGTATAGCCTGTATTACTGATTACAACATCGTCGCTTCCTCCACAACTGCCAGCCGCAAAATGATAGAATTTTATTGCTGAAAGATCAACATCTGTCAATTTTTGGATCACTTTAATTGCATTCGGACCTTGAACTGCGATTAATGAAACATCATCCGACATGTCTTCAACTTGACAATCAAATCCTTTCTCGTCTTTTTGCTTGATTACCCAATTCCAATCTTTTTCAATATTGCTACCATTAACAACTAAGGTATATTCCTCTTCCGTCCATCGGTAAACGATTAAATCATCTACAATACCTCCTTCATTATTAGGCATGCAATTGTATTGAGCTTGCATGTCAACCACCTTGCCAATATTATTGGAACAAATCCAAGCAACAAGTGCTTCAGCATCCTTCCCTTTAACTGCAAATTCACCCATGTGACTTACATCAAAAACACCAACACTGTTTCTAACAGCATGATGTTCTGGTGTTAAACCTTCATATTGCACGGGCATATCGAAACCAGCAAAAGGCACCATTTTAGCACCTAGCGAAATGTGTTTATTGTAAAGTGCCGTTCGTTTAAGCATTCTTGATTCAGTTGACATACTGCAAAGAAACAATAATGTTTTATTTCTAAAATAGAAGTTGATATTAACTTTTAAGGATTTAAAAAATATTAAATCTAAGAATGGTAGTTCTTAAATGGTGAGGATTGAAATTTTAGAATTAAATAATCAACTTACCAAATCCCAAAATCAAATTCTAAGTTGATTTGTCTACTAGTGGGCTTCTGAGCTCCGTTTGTAAGGATCTCAACATTTGTGCTGGTGTATTGCAACAATTCTGAAACACTTACTATTTTATCATAATTTAAATCTGCCTCTGGGAAAGGTGTCCCTTCTAATGCCTTTAGAATACAATAAGTAAACACTCCATTTTGCCAATCAGAACTTTCTAGAGCGTAACTATCCCCGCTTGCCGCTGATATCACTTGTATGCCACTCTTTCTCGTAACATCATCAAACAGCTCCTTCATTAAATTATAGCTTTCTTGTAATCCAATTTGAGATTCGTCATCTGCAACACTTGCTCCCCTAAAGTTTGCCACAATATCTGGGTTAGACGCATTCTTAATGCCCTCATCTTGACTTTTATCTACTTCACCACTGTGGCATGCATCAAGAAGTAAAACACGACGACGAGCAGGTGTTGAACTCAAGACATCTTCAATCATTGCATAGCTAATTCCATTTTTAGCTGGATCGTTAAAATCCATATCGTGTCCAGCATACCAAAACTCGAGATTATCATCGAGTAATCCATGTCCAGAAACAAATAAAATAACGGCATCCTGTGGGTTTAAGCTTTCTAATTTTTGCCTAAGATTTAAAAAATTTTCTCGTGTTGCATTTTCATTAAAAAGTGAATCAATTTCTATTTCATCATAGTTGTATTCTTTACTCAGTATAGTCCCTAAAAAGCTCTCAGAATTTACAATTTTTCTTTGATTGAAAGTTGAAAGAATATCCCTACCATCTTTTACTGCATACTTAAGATTAAAGTCAGCATTTTCATACAAACTGGTACTTAAAGCTATAACATGCAACTTGGTTCTCGCTCGAGTTATTTTCTCAATTACATAGGTCTGAACTTTCGACCGATTCCCTTCTTCATCAACACAGAAAAACTCAATAGTATTCTTTCCATTATCCAATTTAATGGGTGCTACAAACCTGAAACGGTCTAGGGTCATTTCGTTACTCACACTTTCTTGACTGCTAAGGCTTCTTAACATCATTGCCATGTCGAACATTGAACTCTTATCCGTTGCTTTAGCATCGCTTAGCGTTGGATAAAGTTTAAAATAGCTCTTAAGCAATGATTGATCTGCCACTAAAACTGGAACACCATTGGCATAAATATAAAGGGTTTTAATTGATTTTCCTTTGCCATTTACATGAATAAAAAAAGAAACGGAATCCTTCGATGTACGTGAAGGCAAACTATCATTCAAATCAAATATTTCTGGAAGATTTTTTGAATCATAAAGCTCACTTTCACTTTTTATTTGAGCACTGCTTCTTTTGGTCAGTACGGTTTCCATCGTCTTATAATAATCGCCTTTTGACCCCAAAGCATCTAGCACTTTAAGAGGATTATTATAATGTAAATCGTAATGTGAAGTTGAATATATCTCATGATCGTGTTTAATGCTTACTAGATCATAAATATTTCGTGTACCCGTATAATAATTATCAGGAGTATAGAACACATAATCCGATGTTATTGGAGCACTGGCATAAGAGGCAATATCTTTGTTTTGACTGATGAGGGTCACAACAGGCTTCGCAGTTTGGACAT
>CBDUEX010000012.1:0-13018 GCA_965366305.1 uncultured Bacteroidia bacterium
ATGGCATGCTTTTCTTTAAAGAGCAGGAAGAGGATTATGATGGTGCTCGGAATAGAGAATACCAACAACGCTACCAGCGAAAACGAGATGTCGAACACTCGTTTCATAGTTTAATTTGCTTGAATAATTTAATAATAAGCCACATGCAAACAGTAACACAGACAATTCCAAAGAAGGCAAAACCTATCATCACGAAGAGCCCTAAAAATCCAGTTGCTTCAGTCATTTTTATCTATTAGTTGAAGGGTTAATCGATATACAGGAATCATACACATCAAGCCAATAATTCCAAAACTGCTGTCAACGAGTTGCCACCAAAAAGGAATTTCACGTATAGGCCCCATGATTAGAGCTAACGGGAAAATTGCAATGCAGGCTATTATACCAAATTCAGTTACCCAAATGTTCTTAATCGGATCTTTATAGACACCATAAAAGAGTAAAGCAAAAAGAATGTGAGCAAAAGCTAGCCAATCTGTTCCGTAAAACAGAAAGGGGTGTTTTTCAGAGGTTTCCAATACCCCAGCTTCAACTGTTTGAACAAATTGAGGAACATCAATGTCCCATTTTTCAAAGAGGTGCATTCCCAGATTTACTTCTTGTTTGATAGGGAAGCACGTAATTCCACTAATGAATAATCCGAAGATAAATAGGGCGGAAAGGAGTTTGATTGTTTTAATTTTTGTCATTTTCTAGTGTATTTAGATTGGTAAAAGTTGAGCTAGACTGTTTGCTAAAGCATTGCTTAAGTTGAGTTGGTGAGCACTTAGATAGGTTGAGTGATTTTGCTTGAAGCAAAATTGTATCGAGACTTAAAAGTACTTTGAAGTACAAAGTGAGCATATAAAAAAATAGTTTCATTTCTGTTTGAGGATTTTTTCAAGTCCGTTTAGATGATCTTTAAAGGCTTTTTTACCTGATGCTGTTGCAACATATGTTGTTCTGGGCTTCTTGCCTACAAATTCTTTGTTCACTTGTATGTAAGCTAGTTTTTCCAATGCTGTACTATGACTGGCTAAATTTCCGTCGGTTACTTTCAATAATTCTTTGGCGGTATTAAAATCAACTTCAGCATTAACCATTAGGATACTCATTAATCCCAATCGAATCCTATTCTCAAATGCTTTGTTAAGATTTTCTATCATCTATTTTGTATCGTAATTAAAGGTCTGAGTTTTCGCTTTTGGCGAAAGTACCGAAGACCGGTTTTCAAATGCTTTGTTTAAATTCTCAATCACAATGTTTTTCTATCTGGTTTTCGTCCTGAGTGCTCACCGATAGGTGAGTGTACCGAAGGGCGATTTTCAAATGCTTTGTTTAATTGATCTATCATGCTTCGCTTACGGTTGATTTAGGATGTATGATATAGGACATTCTTTTATTAAAATTAATGGCAAAAGTTGTCATATATCTTAAATCACTAGTCATAAATCTATAAAACAAGCTATGCTTTTTTCTCATATTTAAACCACATAATTGAACCGTATATAATATGCATTACACCAAAACCTAGTGCCCAAAAGTAAATACCATAATTCAAAAAGAAGAGCGTAATTAATCCGATCAGTACAAATATTGCTCCCAAGAGTCGAATATCATTCAATGTGTACTTGCTACCATTAATTAATCCTAAGCCGTAGAATATTAACATTCCCGGTGCTATGAGTAAAGGATATCCATGAATTAGCATTGCTATGCAAAATACTCCTCCTACAAACAAGGGGAAACCAATATAAGCCAGCATTCGCAATGCAGTTTTTGTAAATAACGATTGCCCATTTTTTTTAGAAGAACGCATGGTTAAATAAACTCCAGTAATGGTTGCAAATAGCATCACAAGAAGTGCTACGATGATGTAATAAACATCTCCGTAATAAGCATTCCCTACGTCAACATTAAATATTTCAGGAGAATAATTGAGAATGAAGTAAACCCCGATTAAGGAATATACTCCGGCCATTATTCCGCTTAATCCACTAAGCGATAAAAAACGGGTTGATTGCTCCATGAGCGAGCGAATCTCTTTTAAATCTTCAATATGTTTTTCGTTACTCATATAAAGTACTTTGAGATACAAAGTTATGATGGATTTATTATTCTGCAATACAAAAAAGCACTTTTGGATGAAAACCGATGTTTTTGAGATGAAATTCATTTGCGTTATCTTCGTTTCATGTTTCAAGATCTAAAAGGAAACGGAAGAGTTTGGATACACGCAGCGAATCGCGTGCTAACTCCAGATGAACAAGCTGTTATTAAAAATAAATTTGCTCAATTTTGTGCAAATTGGGATGCTCATGGCAATTCTTTATTAGCACAATTCGAAGTAGCTTATGATCAACTGTTAATCCTTGCTGTTGATGAAGATCATGAGTCTGCCTCTGGCTGCTCCATAGACAAAGCAACAGCAGTTTTTAAAGATATTGATGCCGCCTATAACCTCGATTTGTTCAATCGTATGAACCTCACTTTTTTAAAAGAGGATAAAATTAGAATCGTTCAACTTTCCGATATTAATCAGGCGTATCACAGCGGTTTAATAGCAGATAATACTCAGTTCCTAGACAGCACAGTAAGTTCCATAGCAGATTTTAAGCAAAGGTGGAAAGTTCCATTTAGTGAATCATGGGCATTTCGAAAAGTGAAAAAACTTGCCCAAACAACTTAAAATAATTCTTGGAATAGTACTTGGTGTGTTATTCATTTTTAACACGTATCGTGCTGTTCAAAAAAACTGGAATTATGCCGATCCTATAGACTATAGAGGAGTCTATATCGGAGCCAAACTTTTTTCAGAAAACCTTCCATTGTACAACGACTCTTTTGGAGCCAAGTTATGGCAAGAACTAAAAACAGAAGAGCAATTTACAAGCTCTACCGATTTTGGAAATGAATATGTTTCTATATCGCTGTATCCTCCACAAACTTTTACAACCTTCTATTCTTTAAGTTTATTTCCTTGGAAAATAGCACGTATTTTATGGTGGGGAGTCTGTATTTTTTCACTCTTTATTCTGACTTATTTGTGCTTTAAATGGTCTGGAAATTATTGGATTATTGCATTAATTTTAGCGTTTAGTGGGTCCTTTTTTGCTCTGTCGCTAGGGCAGCCTGTTTTGCCTGTTTTAGCCTGTATTGCATTGGCAGTTCATTTTAAAGATAAACCCATTTTAGCTGGGATTTTGCTAGGAATTGCCTTTTTGAAATTTGCCGTAGTTATTCCTTTTGCCCTTTGGTTCTTCGTTCAGAAGAAATATAAACTGTTGTTTGTCAGCGGATTAACTGCAATTATACTGCTGTTGCCTTTGGTCATACAAAATCCAAATGTAATAACAGATTGGGCAACTAAAACGAGTTGGTACTATGACTTTATTTACACGCCACATCCCAATAACACCTATACGTTTAGCAATAGCGAGCTAACTATTTTACTCGATTATTATCTTGGCCTTGATGTAAGAGTTTGGAAAGGAATCAACATAGTGGGTCAACTAGTTGGATACCTTTTTTGTGTCATTCTCTTTCTTAAAAAAAGGCTTTCGTTGGATTACCTCTTGCTCGGGCTACTGCTCGTTTCATTTGTTTTCAGTTATCACTTATCATACGATCCGTTAGTTTTTCTAATTCCAATTGCATTTCTGCCCTTCAGAAATACAGGATTAATTGCTTTTGGAGCCTTTGTTATTTTGAGCTTGCCGTTAAATAGAATAGCCGGTGAGGTTACCCTATTAAAGTTTAACTATCCGATTTTGTGTTTAATCGCCTTATTAGTTTTTATCTTTGCTGCCTTTAAAAACAAACTTGGAACAAGCACCAAAATTTCTACTCATTGAATCATCCGGAGATGTTTGCTCCGTTGCAATTGCTTTTGGGAATGAAATTGTATCTGAAAAATCTGTAATAGAACCCAATTCACATTCTAAATACCTTGCATCATTTGTGCAGGATGTATTAACACTAGCAGAAATAGCAGTTGATGATCTTTCAGCAGTTGCGGTTAGTGGAGGACCAGGATCGTACACTGGACTAAGAATTGGTTGCAGCCTTGCTAAAGGATTGTGCTTTGGAGCCAACAAACCGTTAATAGCAACTTCTACTCTTAGAGGGTTGGCAGTAGCCGGCCTGGAAGAGTTTCCAAAAGCATCTCAAATTGTATCCCTAATTGATGCAAGAAGAATGGATGTTTATGCTCAACTATTTGACAACAACTTAAATTCTTTAAAAGATGAATATTTTTTAACATTAGAAGAAAATATTTTTGATATAAATTTCAACCAAGGAGATACGATTGCAGTAGGTTCTGGTAGCCATAAATGGGTAGATGAATTTCAGCCAATTGGAGTTGTAAAATCTTCGCAATCAGTATTGTACGCCAGACATTTATTGAACGAGGTTTTAATCAAGTGGGAAGCAATGGATTTTGAGGATGTGGTTTATTATGAGCCCAACTACATCAAATCTGTTTTTGTAACAAAACCTAAGCCTAAATTTTAAGTTTAGGTAACAATTATCTTCTGGTTTTAATCCTATATTTGCCTGCCTTATTTCTCAGATGAAGAGTATCCTATTTCTAGTTTTATTATGCCTGTCAATTTCTGGGTGGTCTCAAACTTTTGATGAGAAAACAACAACATCTTCTAGTGTACGATTAAATGTTACAAATGCCGGCACCTACGGAAATGCCTTTAGAGGTTACCGCGATGGTTCTGGTAATCAATCTTGCGAGTATCCAGCGGGTAGTGGAATTGAACATCTTTTTGAAAGTGGTATTTGGATTGGTGGATTAATTAATGGAAGTGCAGTTGCAGTAAGTACATCTTCTGTGGATGCACCTGGAGGATATGTTACTGGAGGAGCTGGATTTGAAATGTATCCAGAAGTTGGAGCTAATTTAAAAGAAGTTTCCTCTTTGAGAAATAGCCCTTATTACAGTCCAACAGCAATTTCACACCAAGATTTTGAGGCGGTTTATTCTGATAAAAATGTTCAAGTACCAGGAACCAATACGCAAATAGCTTCCCATACAGATCCGCTTTATGTTCAAGTTTCTTCCAAATCATACAATTGGAATTACAGCTTCAGCGATTTCTTCGTAATTATTGATTTTGAGATTGAAAATATTGGTTCTCAAACCATTGATAGTGCTTATTTTGGATTATGGGCAAATACCGTTGTTCGAAACATAAATGTTACTCCAGCTGGTAGTGGTGGAGCTGCATTTTATAATAAAGGAGGCAATGGTTATATAGATAGTTTGAATATGGCATATTGCTACGACAATGCCGGTGATGTTGGGTTTACCAACAGTTACATTGCTCAAAAATTTTTAGGTGCAGAAGACAAAAACGGTTTTCAACATCCCGATAAGAATCCAAGATTCAAGTCGCATTACAACGCATGGCAATTTAACAGCACCACCGATCCGATCTACTTTCAACCAACCAACGATAATACCCGTTATCAAAAAATGTCGAAAGGATTAAACACGCATCCATGTTGGGATGCCAATAACACAACCAATTCTAGTTGTGGAACAAAAAGCTACTCACAACAACTAAACGAAGCTGGAAATAGATCTGATTTACTTTCTGTTGGTCCATTTTTGAATTACGCTCCTGGTGATAAAATAAAAGTGAGCTATGCATTTATCCTTGCAAAAAAGAAGGAGGATGGTAATCCAAATTCAGAGCAAATGCAGAATGGGCACAAACAGCATTCAATGGCGAAGATAAAAATGCAAACGGGATATTGGATCCAGGAGAAGATGTGAATGGAGATGGTTCACTTACCCGTTTTATTTTACCTGCTCCACCGGATATCCCAAAAACTAAAGTAATCACATCAGAAAATAAAATTGAAATATTTTGGAGCGACAATTCAGAGAGAAGTGTTGATCCAATTAGTCAAAAACAAGATTTTGAAGGATATAGATTATACCTTACAAAACTAGGATTTGATGTTACGAATGTTCCTAACTTACAACGTGATTTAGTAAAAATAGGAGAATATGATATCGCCAACAATGGCTATAGTTTTGAAACTGGATTTGATGCAGTAAAGCTCCCTACTCCTGTAACTTTTGAGAACGATACCAACGTGTATTTTTATAAATATACAATTGATAATGTGCTCAACGGATGGCAATATGCAATTTCTGTTTCAGCCTTTGATCAAGGAAATGAAGAAAGCAATTTAGAGAGTCTTGAAAGCAGTGTATTAGCCAATAACTTTAGAGCTTTTGCAGGGAAACCTATAAACGATAATCTTAAAACTAATCTGCCATTTGTTTACCCAAATCCATATTATGCAGGAGCAAGCTGGGAAGGTAAAAGCAGTTTTCAGGAACAAAGCAGAAAGCTATATTTCGCTAATCTGCCAATGAATTGTGAGATTCATGTATTTACTGCCGCTGGTGATTTTATAGATAAAATAGTGCACAATCAAGAATACAACGGAAGCGACATTCGATGGTTTGAAACTTTCGGATCCGAAACTGCAGATCAAAATGTATTTTCTGGAGGTGAGCACGCTTGGGATTTACTGAGTGAAAATACACAGATAATTGCACGCGGACTTTATATTTTTACAGTTAAAGACTTAGACACAGGCAAGCTTTATAAAGGAAAATTTGCCGTAATTAAATAAAACAATCAATAAATAGAAAAATGAAAAAACAATTACTTACCATTTTATTTGGAGCTTTTGCTACACTAGCAGCATTTGGCCAAGCTACTGATGTATCAGTTACAGATATTCAGTTTATTAGTGCAACAGATTTAGCAAACTGCGATGATCTAAGTGATTATGATGGTCAATTGGTGAGAACAGTTGGCGTTGTTATGCACGACGGGAACCTAACAGAAGTTACTTCTAGTTCTGTTAACGGCGGATACCGTCCTGGGGTACATATTTTAGATACTGCCGCAAATGGATCAATGGGTTCTTTTGCAGGACTACAAATTCACGGAGTGTATACTGATGGTGGCGGCCAAAGCCAGCCGGTTTCAACCTTAGACAACTTAGTTGCAGGGATGATAATTGAAGTTACAGGCACAATTGATACCTACCAAGGAGAAACACAATTGTTCCCTTCAGATAACTCTTCAGTTTCTGTAATTGGAACTACAACTGCACCATCTGCACATATATTAGACCTTGGTCTTTTAAACGACAATACAAGAACTAATAAGTACAGTACGGGTGAAGAATGGGAAGGTTCTTATGTGAAGTTCGAGAACGTTACTGTGGTTACAGTTTCAGTTTTTAGTGGAAATAGAGTAAGTTTCGACGTTGCTGATGGAGATGGAAACTTGATTAATGTTTCTGATCGTTTCTTAGTTCAGAAACTCCCTTCAAGAGATATTGTTAATCCTTCAAGTCCTGAATCTGCTGGAAGCTTTGTACAGCCAATTGTTGGTACTAAGTATGAATCGTTATCAGGTATTATTTTACATTCTGAAAATGGATGTTCTGGAGGAACTGGAAGGGGATATGAATTAAATCCATTTGACACAAGTCATTATAAAGTGGGAGATACTCCTCCTAGTATAACTGAAGTAACTAGAGATCCTCTAGTACCAAGCAGCTCTGATATGGTAAGCTTCTCAGCTAAAATTATTGATTTTAACGGAACTGTAGATAGTCAGTCTCTTTATTATAGTGCAAACATGAGCGATGACATTGTTGACTTTACAAAAGTTACGATGACATTAAAATCAGGTTCAACAGACGAATACGAAGCTACCATTCCTGCAAATGCTGATGGAACTGTAGTTCGTTACTACATTACAGCGAAAGACAATGATGGAAACGAAAGTTTAGAGCCATTTTCTGTTGGTTCTTCAGATCCTATTCCATCGTTCTATACAGTAAGAGATGCTGGTTTAACCATCTCTGATCTTCAAAAAGTACTAAGCGTAACACAAGATGCTAGTCCATATGTTGGTTCTTCTGTTACAGTTACCGGATATGTAGTTGCAAGTGCAAAATCGTACGACTTAGAAGATATTTATATTCAACAAAAAGATGCAACCGAATGGGGTGGAATCAAATTAACTGGAAACTCTGAACTTACAGAACTGTGGAGAACTGAAGAGGTTGAAGTAACTGGTGTAATTGAAGAATCTTTTGGATTTACACAAATGATTGTAAGCTCTGTAACTAGAACTGGAAACAAATACGAAATTGAACCTGTGGAATTACCGGTATCTGATAGTGCTGCTTACGCTTCAAGAAGCATTGAAAAGTACGAAGGTATGTTGGTAAAAATGGTAAATAGTGGTGGTAAAGTATACATCGCAAATCCAAGATTAAGTCCTTTTGGTGAGTGGACCATTGCTGCAGACTCAAATGCAAGTTTTGCGAACAGTACGAAAGTTCAAACAGGGGTTAAGAACGGAACAAATAACTCATCACTTTGGGTTTCTGTTGTTTCAAACGACACACTTGCGAATGACGGCGGAATTATGGAAGTGGATGCTATAGAAGCTCGAAAAGGAATGAGCATGGATGCTTTAATTGGTATCATGTATTATGGTTTTGGTCAGTATGAAGTGAAACCTAGAAACAACGACGATTTAGTTAATTTCAGTGAAGAATTGGATTCAACTAATTATGCAGATACAACTAGTGGATTTGTTACCAACCTGAAAAGCTTAGGAGTACGATTCTATCCAAATCCTACCAACAACTATTTGTTCGTTGAACTAGAAAATAGTTCAAACGGAACAGCAATAATTCAATCGTTAGATGGAAGAATTGTTGAAGAACTTGAAATATCAGGAAGTAGAACTTCAATAAATGTTAGTGCACTTAATAGTGGTGTATATTTATTGCAGTTTATTAGTACTGATGGTGAAACTGGCTCAGCCAAGTTTGTTAAATTTTAATGCAAAAACACCAAGCGAGATATTTTAGAAGATTAGGGCAAAGCACATTTGTGCTTTTGCTCTTTTTCTTCATTGGTTCATGTAAAAAGGGAGATAAACTTCCAAACGCTGCACCCGACACAAAAATCTCGTTAGAAAGTATAAATTTATCTGGGGAAAATCGATTAAATAGTACGGTAAACCTGAGTTGGTTTGGTACTGATATCGATGGACATATTGTCAATTACGAAATCAAAATTAACGAAGGAGAATGGGTCTCAACAACAACCCAAGACAGCACGTTTCTTTTTGAGATTTCACCTAATGATGATTCAACCGATATTGATTTCTATGTAAGAGCGGTAGATAACGAACTTTTAGCAGACCCAACTCCTGCATATTTGAAAGTTCCTTTAAAAAACAGCCCTCCGGTAGTCTCTTTTGATGATGAAAGTTTACCTGTTGACACTACTAATCTTGTAATTACGTTTCGCTATACTGCCTCAGATCCTGATGGAGTTAGCACGTTACAGAAAGCCTTTATTCGAGCAAATAGTGGTTCGTGGAAAGAAATAAATCTAGCACAACGCTTAATTTCTATTATTCCTAAAAATACAACCACAACTGGTTCTGGAACTGCAGAATTATATTATGGATTAGACAATAATCCAAGTTTAGAATTAGATGACTACGTGAATGATGGCAATAATATTATTCAACTAAAAGTAAGTGATATTGCAAATTCAGAAAGTAAAATAGATAGCACACTCGTTATTTATGTGAAACCTCAAACTTCTGATCTTTTAGTTATTAGTGGTAACAATGCCAATAATGAAAAAAAGTATAAAACCTTAGTTAATGCAAATTACAGCAATGCTGATTTTATCAATTATGCTGGAAATGGCGGATTAAATCAACCTCGTTTTTGGGATCCAAGTTTTAAACTGCTTGCGTTAAAGTATGATAAAGTATTTTTTCATACCGATGAAGGTAATTTTAGCAATCCATTAACAGGTGCCGATGGCACGTTGTTGGATTTTGCTGCACCAACCATTCAAATCTTAATTGATAACAATAAAAAGGTACTTGTCTCTACGGCATTTGCAACTGGAGTTGACCTTTCAATTATCGGAGGTGTTTTATCCATCGACAGTTTAACAAGCTCTAAAGGACAAGCGTTTTTTACCAATGACAGTTTTGCACTTAGCCCAATTTCAGGTTATGCAGATCTTCAACCCAATAATTTTTTATTAGCAACGGACCCCTTTTATCCAGCACTGGATGCAGAAGTATTATACACTGCTCAATTAACTCCGAGTGGAGGTTGGAAAGGTCCAAGAACAATTGCTATCCAACGAAAAAATCAAAATGATAAGGTAAGTCTGGTTCTGTTTACGGTTCCTTTTCATTTACTAAATAAAAATGTTGTCAACCAAAATCTCGTACTTAGCAAACTTCTGAATGAAGCATTTAATTGGTAGCATAGCGTTGTGTTTTTTATCCGTGTTGAGTTTTGCTCAATTAGGAAGTCTCAAAGGGGAATTAACCGATGATGAAACTGGCGAGAAGCTATTTGGTGCATACGTTAGAATTGTAGGAACCTATGGAGCAGCTATTTCTGAAGAAGATGGCACATTTGAAATTAAGAGTATAAAGCCAGGAACCTATGCTGTAAATATCTCATTCATGGGGTACCAGCAAAAAATCTTTAACGATATTGAGATCAATGCCGATAAAACGACTATTCTAAAAGTGGATATGGTTCCACTAACAAATACCTTTAATGAAGTGTCAGTTGTTGGGAAAAAGAAGATTGTAGATTTGGATGATGCCGATAGTAAAATCACACTATCAAAGAAAGAAATTGCAGATATGAACGTTCGAGACGTTCAAGAAGTGGTTGCTGTACAAGCTGGAGTTTCTAAGTCTGCAGACGGAATACAAATTCGTGGTGCTCGGGTATATGAAACCTCGTTTAATATAGATAACATTAGTGCCCAAGATCCTCTAGCTGGAACTGGTTTTGGTGTTCAAGTTGCGAGTGGTTCAATTGGCGAATTGGAATTAATTACGGGTGGTGCAGGAGCAGAACACGATGGTGGAACTGCAGGTGTTATTAGCACAACAATAAAAGAAGGTTCTGATAAATTTGAAATTGCAGGAAGCTGGCAACGCGATAATTTAGGCAGTGTTTCTCCCAACTGGTCGTGGAATACAGACCTTGTTGAGCTTTCATTTGGAGGTAAGTTTAAAATTAAGAAACGCAAGTTTTATTACTTCAATAACTTCACTGGAAATTTTTCAGATGATTACTTTGGACCTACAGCAAATCAGTTGCATAGCTCTTTGTTTAGTGCAAACGATAGCTTATGGGCTCCAAGACAAAGCAATCAATTTACACATACCTTTAAAGTATCTCACGAGCTTAATCAAAAGACGAAAATTACAATTACCAATCAACATAGTTTATCAATAAATCAGAATACTAGAACTTTACAAATTGTAGGTTTCGATGCTATTTTGAGACCAGGATTTCAGTTTGAACGAAGCTTAAATTTAGACAATGCGTCAACGTATACGCATCATAGTAATTTAACCGCGATAAATGTAAGAAGAACGCTATCTGAAAAACTAGTAGCTACTCTTTCACTTGGGAGGTTATTTACCAATTTACGTGCCGATGCAAATGGAAGACCTTTTAGAAGTGCTACTGTTGATCAAGTTTATGATGAAGCAAGCATCGTAACAGATCCTTTGCAAGTCTTTAATCCAAATTCAAACGTTCAATTTGTTTTACCCGGACCAGGGCTAATAAATAACAATGGAATAAGTCCTTTATGGCACGATCACTATGCTCAAGAGTATACCATTAAGACCAAGTTTAAATATTATCCAAAAAGCAAAACACATCAAATGCTATTTGGGTGGGAGCAAAAGTTCAATGAATATCAATGGATTGACGTAACTCGACCTTGGGTTGGAGCACCAATTCAAATAAATGATAGTGTATCTACACAAAGCATTAGTATAGGATCTTCGAACGATATCTGGAAAGTAAATCCGAACAATGGAGGGCTCTTCTTTAGTGATAAAATCGATTATAAAGGGATTGTAGCAAACCTTGGATTTCGATTCAATTATTGGGCACCTGGAAAGTTTGCAGACAATGCAGTTGCCAGCGAATCCGCTCCAGTAATCGACCAGGTCAGAAAAGATTATTTAAGCCATACAATCAAGGTTTTTGGATTGAGATATAAGGCGAGAATACTTCCAAAAATTAACGTGTCATTCCCAGTTACTTCAAATAACGTGTTGTATTTTAATTACGGACACAGTATGCGATTGCCACATCCTAGGTTTTTGTATGCAGGATTAGATCCCGTATTTCAGGATAGATCATTTTTGTCTTTCCTAGGAAATCCAGATTTGAATCCAGAAGTTAATGTGAGTTATGAAATTGGGTTTAAATCTCAAATTAAAAAGAACATTGGATTAACCTTAGCTGCTTATAACAACAATCGTTTCGATTACATTGTAAGTAGAAGAGTGATTGTGAAAGATCAAACTGGGAGACCGGTGAGCAAGACCATGTACATAAACCAAGATTATGCTAAAGTTCAAGGAGCAGAAATTAATCTTATTTGGAGAACTACTTCGTATTTCAGAACCTTCTCCAATGTTTCGTATCAATTGGCAAAAGGTAAAAGTAACAGTGCTCGTGAAAGCAGTCTTCAAATTGAGCAGAATGGTGAAGTACCTTTAACTACAGAACAATATTTGGCATGGGATAGACCGTGGAATGTTAATCTAGGAATCGTATTCACACCAGATTCAAACTTTAGATTTTATGGAAAATGGATGAAGTCGTTACAAGTTTATGTAAGTTCTTCATTTCAAAGTGGGTTTAGATATACTCCGTTGGTGCTGGAAGGATATAATGATTTGGGCAGACCTGAATATGTTGCGGACTTAAATCAATATTTGGAAGAAAGAGGAAGTGCATGGTTTAATACAGATCTAAAAATCAGTAAAACCTTTGCAAGTAAAGCTAAACGCGGTATAACATTAAGCATAGAAGCTAGGAACTTGCTTAGCAATAAAAACGCTCAAATTGTAAATCCAGTTACCGGAACAGCTTGGGAAGAAGGTGA
>CBDUEX010000013.1:0-12425 GCA_965366305.1 uncultured Bacteroidia bacterium
AGATTGCTTTTCTGATTTGCTATATCGCCACCTAATGGAATATCAAACGACTTCCAAGCACCAGAAATAAACCCTGTAATGTCCTGTCTGTAATCTTTATCATCTCCTTGAGGGAAACCAGTGTTCACATCTGTTTCTAATGATTTATTTCCACCAATATCTCTTATCTGAATGCCAATAGTTCCTCCTGAATTTTGAACATAAACATCTAAATGCAAAAATCCCATCGTTGATCCATCTAGAGGATCTTCATTAAACATGATCCCTGTATAATTATTTGTCTTATAATCCAACACTTGACCATTGCCTGTTTCAACTACGGTAGTTGTAGTACTAGAACCACCGAAACCTGGAGCATAATTAATTAGCGTTGCAGCCGTATACGCATCACTAAACAATGATAAAACATTTGCTTGAGGATGAGTTGGTGTTGGTGCAGTAGGAAGAGCTCCTGAAGAGCCAATTTGTAATTTCCCCGCAGCTGCTTTACCCGCTAATGTAGCCGTGATTTCAGCTTGTCCATTCGCCTTGATGGTAACTATACCTAATTCATCTACAGAAGCCACAGCAGTATCTGAACTAATGAAGTTATAATACGCCGGAGCACTTGCTATCGATACATCTTGACCATTGACTAGATTAAAAACAGTGGTAAGTCCAGTAATTGGCAAGGTAGACCCAACAAAAGCCTGTACAGATGTATTTGCACCATTAAAAATGGTAGCAGTTGGTGTTCCTACATTCCCAAGTTTTTCAAATTTAATTTCATCAAACCAAAGGGCATAACCAGAACCATTAGTACCTTGAGTTCCTGCAGCAAACCAAAACAGGCCTCGTTCATTTAATAATTTAGAAGCGTCTGGAATAGGCACAATTACCTTGGACCAATTTGTACCAACATTTACGTTGTTGGTTGATACTCTATATTTATCTCCTTCATAATCAATTCCAAAGCCAACATCGCCTAGTTTTACCCCAGTAGAGGCCTTTACATAGAAGGTTAAAGCGTCATAACTTGTTAGATTTCTACCAGCTCCTTCTACTCTGAATATAGCACCTGCATAGCTTCCGCCCGGATCTGTAGCATTTGGTACATCCATTCTTATGGAGGCATTACTTTCAAAACCCTCTGTGATGTCTACAGAAAATACATCCGGCTTAGCATCTGCGAACGGGAAATAGAAATCGGATCCCATTCCGATGAAATCATCCGTAAAAACCTCTGCAGTTGAAGCAAATGATGGCAATACGGCATCATCAGATAATTCCCTTTCACAACCTGATACAACAATCAGTAGTGCGATTAAGAGGCTTAAGTTTATGCTGTGTTTATTGAATATCTTCATTTTATATTTTTCTAAAGTGTTAGACGTGCTATTAGTTGTTAATATTTATTTGGATGTAAGTACGGAATTCCCACTCATTACCGTTAGGAAAACCGTAAGCCGTTGGATCTGGAACAAATTGCCCCAGTGCATTTAACGTTTCGGTTGGTGAATACCTGTTTGAATAATCGTCTAGTGTTCTATATGTTGCTCGTAAACCAATTCTAGTGCCAGGCAACAGAAACCAATCAGGCTTGCCAATTTCTAGTGACATATCTCCAATTAGTTGAAGTGGGAAAGTTAAATTGAAATCTCGATGATAATCGAAAGGTCCCCAATCATCAATTTTGGCAATTGCAATTAGCTTCATCTTCTTGTAAATGGTTCTAATATCCATACCATAACGATTAATGGTTCTGGTGTCGTTTCCATTTGCTTGTCCATTTCCAAAACAGAGGTTTCCAATAATTCCAAACTCTGGATTAATTTTAGAAACAATTCTTGTATTGACTTCCCATAAATCTTGGGCAGGTGCAGAACCTGGAAACACAAAAGTGGTACGGCCATTTCCTAATATACCGATAGCTGCATCTTGTATTGTTGGCAAATGACGATAAACGAAACCTGCACTCATAGCAAATTTAGCATCTTCCATTCTGTCGTTGTCCCATTCGTACATCCAAGTAGCTGGAGTTGGATCGTAGGTTAGCAATAATTCACCGCCAACAGTCTCACGATTACCTCTTACTGAAAATGGATCACTTAAAATATTTCTTGGTCTTGCAGGAGCTGCAACTGTGCCCGGAATTGGACCAGCCAACGGTTTTTGATATAAGAAATTAGGAGCTATCTGAAGCTTACCTGCAGTGTATGTAAATCCTGTTAGTGCATTATACATATTCCCGCTTCCAATATCTTTAAGCCTCCATCCTGTAAATGTTTTTGTTTGATCTACCCCGCCATTGGCAACAAGACCCATATATGAAGCTAGACCATACCAGCGAATAGCTCCACTTGAATAGGTTAATTTCACTTTACCTCCGAAGTTATCACTACTTTTTATTTTATCTTCATAAACAACATCGTCTTGCATCAGTTGGAAAGTTCTTCCATTAAGAGGTTGCCCACCCCACATTCCACCCACATCAAATGTGAGCTTCTCCATTTTTTTTCCGATTGATAATGTTGCTCTTCTCGTTTTAGGCACAGGAACGGCGAAAGAACTCTGTAAGTTATTTCGTTGAGTTATATCTTCATGGAAGATCCCTGTAACATCCAGGCCAGCAACTTGTTTATTATATTTCACAAGTACTGCTGGATTTGCTCCCCACCACAATTCTGGTCCAAAGGCAAGTTTTAAGCCTTTAATTATCTTCTTGCCTTCAATTTCAAATCCAAATGGAGCGTTTCCATTATAGAGATCGATGTTAGGTCCATAATTTGCTTCAGGGTATAGTCCAAAAAAATCTCCTTCGTATCCCCAGTGGTAATGTCCTGTTCTATAAAAGCCTGTTAGCTTAAAATCTTTCGCATCCCAACTATAATCCGCTCTATATAACTGAACTCTGTTGTTAGAAGCAATTTGAACAGGTCCAGTAGGTGTTTGAACTGTTAAGGGTCTTCCTCTATTTTCATAAAAGACTTCATCTATTGGGTTTGTAGCAACATTTCCTAAAACATTAAACTGAACATTTGCTTTCATATTAGGTGCAGGTCTTGCAGTTACCCCAACATTAAAAGACTGCATATGATCAAATCCTTGGCTAGAAGGATAGGTAGTCGTGCTATTAGGGTCTGCAGTTGCTGGAGTTGTAATCAGACTGCCTCCTGTTTGGAAAGTTGTAAAGTTGGCTTGTAAATTACTAAGATAGAGTTTGCCACCACCGGTAGCTGCCAATGCTGCTTTATCGCCTCTTGCTTTTAACATGGCTTCAGCCATTGAAATATTGTCAATAACACTTAAATCAGAGGGTGAACTGCTGTATGGATTAAAGCGGTGCACCTCTTTAAGTGCGTAATATGCAGCACGAGGATATAACTCAAACAAACCTCTTTCGTTGGTTGGGCCTTTGGCACAAATACCAAACCACTCTTCGTTCATGTTGTTCTCCCCTTGTCGAAAATCATTGGTATATCCTCCGTTAGACCAAGATGCAGTTACATCATGCTCGTCTAGATTAATTGTTTGCCCTGTTTTCCACCAACCATCACTAAATTGAAATGTAAACCCTCCCAAGGAGTTTCCACTATTTCCCATTCCAGATGCGTTAGCATATATTTCTCTCCAGTTACTAACTAAAATTTCAGCTTGATATTCTTGGTCTTCTTGATTTTCAATTGCATTATATGCATCCGAACCAAACTCTGAAAGCACTACTGGTTTTCCGTATTCGTTCTTTACTCGTTGATATAAGTCGGTGAATGTTGCCCCTCTGTAAACGTTAATGCCAAGAATGTCGACATCTTTGCATTCTTTTGCTATGATATCTAGAAAGAGTAAGTCGCCGTTGCATATAGCAATTGGATGTGTTGAACTTATAGACTTCATGGCCACAGTTGCTTCATTAAACATGCTATACAGTTTTGATGCATCTTTAGTTGACTGTCTATCTTCAACAGGGATATCTTCCGTTTCTGCACCTCTCCAAAAAAGCCCGTAGTTATTTTCATTTCCTAAAAGGAATAGCAATAAGCCCGGCGTGTTTTGATACTGTTCAACCATTTCACCAGTCTCTTTAAGTAGAATTTCTTTAGCAAGAGGATTGGCGTAATCTGTATTCGGTGTCCAAGTTCCTTTAAGTGTTAGACCATATCTTCCAAAGGAATGATTAAGCATCGTATAGATGCCATAGTTCTCATAAATATACTGAATCCATTTAGACGGGATGCCAGTGTATTGACGAATGGTATTAACTCCCATATTTTTCAGTAGAGACATCTCCGCATCTAGTGCCGCTTTAATTACATCATCAGATTGCTTCCATAAACTGTAATTATAATTGGTGCCAATGGGCACATAGCCCCAGTTCATACCATTGATAAAAAATGGCTTCCCGTCCACTTCCAATCGATACCCATCTGCAGTTTTTATAACTTCAACTTTCTGCTGTGCCGTTGGGCTTGAGTTGTATTGACTAGGTGTAGCAATTGATGTTTCATGAATTATTAAGTCGCTCTTTTCCTCAGAAGCAATTGTTGTTCCTTGAACAAACTGGGCTAGACTCAATAAAAATAAAAATGATAAAATTTTGTTAAACATAATTTAAACTAAAAGGGTTAGTGTTAGTGAACATAAAAAAGCAACTAGTTAATAATATTAGGTAATAATGTAGCGTGACTCTTGAAATAAAAAAGTTGAAGGTAGTTGGGACCATAGATGAAAGCTGTGAAATTTTATAATTCAAAAGCAAAGCCCTCCTTTCTCAGCAAATCATACTGTTCTTCATCAAATGCATAAAGTTTCGCTGGTCTATGCGAAACATTTTCCTGAAGTTCATTCAAAGGTTTAAGCAAATTCATCTTTAAAATTTTCTTTCGAAAATTTGGTTTATCAAACTTACAATTTAGCAATGCTTCATATAAAGCTTGCAATTCAAGCAGCGTAAATTTAGATGGCAGTAGTTCAAATCCAACAGGTTTATATCGCACTCTTCTTTTTAAAGTTTGAATTCCTTTTTCGAGTATGGTTTGATGATCGAAGGCTAAATCTGGCAAATCATTAATACCGAACCATCGAGTAGATTTTGCCCATGAAGACGCAATTGGTTGATGATCTTGACTTTCAACTAGCGAATAATACCCCACAGTAATTACACGACCTAATGGATGTCTATCTACAGCATCAAAAGTGTAAAATTGTTCCATGAAGATCCCCTTTAACCCAGTTAGATTTTCAAGAATCCCATTTGCAGAATCCAACATATCCGACTCAGGGTGCACTAGGTCACCAACTAAGGCCCAACTTCCTTTGTAAGGCTCAGCATCACGTTCCACTAATAGAACACGAACTTCCCCCTCATGATAACCAAAAACTACACAATCCACAGACAATCCAAAACTTAAAAAATCGTTAAGAGGAGCATTGTTCTGAGATACAAAATACGAATTAGGATTTTTCATTCGGAAACAAATATAAATAAAAAGTTTACTTATAGTATTTTATACATTAAACTTATGGTATTTTGTACTTTAAGTTTTTTTTACTTTATTTGAGGTAATTTATAAATAAACAATATGAGAAATTATACAATTCTTGGCATGTTTTTACTTCTTACAAGTTTAAGCTTTGCACAAAATGTTCCAGTAGATTTTGAATCTGGTGGAAATGGAGGTTCATGGACTTGGACCACTTTTGAAAACGACGTTAACCCACCACTAGAGATTGTAGCCAATCCGAGTAAGGTTGCTCCAAACACCAGTGATTCTGTAGCTAAGTTTACAGCACTATCAGGCGGACAGCCTTGGGCAGGTTGTGAATCACAACATGGGTCAGATATCGGCACATTTACATTATCTGCTTCAACTTCTACAATTAAAATTATGGTTTACAAACCGGTAATTAGTGATGTAGGAATCAAACTAGTTGAAGCTGGAAGTGGGTCACTGGGTGAACTAAAAGTTGCCAATACCAAAACCAATGAATGGGAAGAGTTAACTTTTGACTTTTCATCTAGAGAAGGAATTGCATATGACCAAATTGTAATCTTTATGGATTTTCAAGCCAGAACTTCTGATAACATTTGTTATTTTGACAACATTACCTTCAGTGCGGCAGCGGCTGTTCCAGAGCCGATGACTGCAGCTGCAGATCCAACCTACGCAGAAGCTAGCGTAATTTCTATGTTTAGTGGAGTGTATACAGATGTAACTGTTGACACATGGAGAACGGCATGGTCTAGTGCTACTCTTACAGATGTTCAAGTAGACGGTAACGATGTAAAGAAATATTCTGCAATGGACTTTGTTGGAATCGAAACTGTTGGAGCTAATGTTATTGATGCTTCATCAATGGAACACATCAACTTCGATATTTGGTCACCAAATTCTACATTATTCAAAATCAAAATAGTTGACTTTGGAGCTGATGGTAATTTCCAAGGAGGAGATGATTCTGAGCACGAATTGACATTTAATGCTCCAGCTACTGAAGAATGGGTGAATTATCATATTCCTCTTGCAAGCTTTACTGGTTTAACAGGAAAAGCTCATATCGCTCAAATGATTTTAGTTTCTCAACCAACGGGATCAAGTATAATATATTTAGACAATGTCTTTTTTAGTGTTGGAAGTTCTTTAGCAGAACCAGATACTGGAGCTACAGACCCAACTTTTGCAGAAGCAGATGTAATTTCACTTTTTAGTGGAGTATATACTGATGTAACTGTAGATACATGGAGAACTGCATGGTCTAGTGCAACACTTACAGATGTTCAAGTTGATGGAAACGATGTAAAAAAATATTCCGATCTTGACTTTGTTGGAATCGAAACTGTTGGAGCTAATTTAGTTGATGCATCAACTATGGATCACGTAAATTTTGATGTTTGGTCTCCAAACTCAACAGTATTTAAAATCAAAATTGTTGACTTTGGTACAGACGGAGCCTTCCAAGGAGGTGACGATACAGAACATCAATTAGATTTTACTGCACCAGCAACAGAAGAATGGGTAAACTACCGAATTCCTCTTACAGATTTTACAGGTTTAACTGGTACTTCTAACATTGCACAAATTATTCTAGTGTCTGAACCTACAGGTTCAAGTGTTGTGTATTTAGATAATTTATTCTTCAGTAAAGGAAACGGAGCATCTATCAATAAATCAACTGATTTCACTTCATTTGATGTTTATCCAAATCCTGCACAAGACAACGTTACAATTGATCTTGAAGTGCAAAACGGTATTATCTTGAACTACTCAATAATTAATGTAAGTGGTCAAGAAATGCTTGCAGAACAAGTAAATGCTAAAAGTGTATCAAATTCTTTAAATACTTCAAACTTTGTTTCAGGAGTATATTACATTAAAGTAGTTACAGAAAAAGGTTCGTATACAAACAGACTTATTATCCAGTAATTATTATCACATTACTAAAAAGGCTTTGGGTAAACCAAAGCCTTTTTTTTTTGCTAAAATCTAACTAAGGAGAAACTAGCTTCTTGTTAGTGATTAATCCAAAGGTTCACTTATAGCAATGTCTCTTACATTTTTTTGTACGGCCACTGCTGCAAATAAGCTTAGGCAAAAAGACATCGCATAAAACCCTTTTTCACTCAGGTATAAGTCGGCATTCCACAAACCAATAACCAGCAATACCATTGAAGTAATTGTTGTAAACCAACTAATCCCATAATAAATATCTGTTACTGGCACTCCTTCCATTCGGTCGCGGACTGCTTTTTGTACTGAGATTACACTGAACAAACCAAACAGCAAAATGGTAAAGTAATACCCTTTCTCGTTTAACATCATATCTGCATTCCAAAGTCCAATACAAAAAGACACCATGCCTATAAGCAGTGCAAACCAAGATGCTCCAATAAATGCACCAGTTGGCTTACAACTATTAATTGGTGTTTTTAATTCAGTAGTTTTTGTTGTTTTAATTTCTTCTAAATTGTTCATAATTGAATTGTTTTAAATTTCACTGCAAAAAACAGTTCAACAAAAAACTCAATCAATGAACTTGGGTTAATTAATCCTCTTGGCCCAATTTTGCTCTAATTCTACTTAAAGCTTGAGGAGTAATACCTATATAGGAGGATAAATACTTCTGTGGAATTTCTTGAATAAGTCGGGGTTGTTCTTGAAATAAATCCAGGTATCGCTGTGTAGGAGATTTTAATAGAAAGGCATTTTCTCTATGCGACAAATACAAGAATATTTGTTCTGTAAGTATACGGCCAAGTTGATGCCCGCAGCTAGTTAATTCGTAAATCTCATGCAAATCACCGTATGTTATGTACATGTATTCGCAGGCTGTTAAGGCTTGAAGAACAAAATCAGATGGCTGTTTGGTTAGAAACGAAGAATAACTGCACATAAACGAATTGGGGAAGCCAATATTAAGTGTGATATCCTTGGTTTCTTTCTCGTAGTAAAGTCGCAACGCCCCATCCGTTAAGAAGTACAGTTTTTGCTCAACCTTACCAAAAGAAGTAAGTGTTTCCCCTTTATCACACTTACTTTTTGTCAATCTTTTAGCAATTAGCTTCCAATCTTCGTCAGAAACATCCAGGTGCTGTTCAAGATAGACTTTAAACTCGTTCACAATGTCAAAGAAAATACTTCTTATCAAATAAAAAAGCCCAAGGGTTAACCTTAGGCTTTTTCTAAACTTTATGTGCGTGTTGCTTGGATACTATTGTACTTGAAGCAATACTGTTTTAACAGAGTAATCACCTGTAATTCTTAATGAGTAAACACCAGGCAATAATCCTGCTGTGCTCGCTCTACATTTACTTAATCCACTCCAAGTTTCTAGCACTGCACCTCTAACATCCATTAATTCGATGGTTAGTTCTTCAAATGGATTTCCAGCTTGAACTACAAAGAATTCATTCGCTGGATTAGGATATACATTAACATCCAATTCAAACTTGGTGCTCACTTTAACAACATTAGAATAGTCGTATTGTCCATCATAATCGATTTGCTTAACACGATACAACGTTCCTCCAATCGATTTATTGGTTTTGTCTGTGAATTCGTAATCAATAGTGTGTGTTGCGTTACCTGCTCCGGCAACTACTCCCACTTTAACAAACTCATCGCTTCCTTCACTTAATCGTTCAATCTCAAAGCGTTCGTTGTTAATTTCAGTAGCTGTTGTCCATTTCACATTTACATGATTCATGTCATCAACAGTAGCTCCTATTCGGGTAAATTCAACAGGAACTGCTCCAGCCCATGCATATCTATAAAACGCAGGTGATACATCATTTAAATTAGCAGCATCAACTACAGAATAGTATAGCGTTGCTTCTTCACAGCAATATATTTTAAAAGTTAGAAGTGAATTACTGAAACTATTTATAGTTAAAGGATTTGAGGTAGATGGAGGGTTAATGCCATCGTCTCCTTTGGTGATCTGACTTCCATTATACCAAACTTCATTGCTATCGTTTGAAGGCAACGAAGTAATTTGAATAGTTGACAAGGTAAATGGAGTTCCATCCTCGTTATCTTCACCTCTTAAATTGGAAGAAGAAATAACGCTTGCATCACTTCCTGCAATAATTACTTGTCCATCAGTTGGCTTAATTATATTGTGGCTATATGAAATAGCTTCTGGTCGTTTATTAATTCCGAAATTCGCATTTGCAACATCTGCTCCACTCACTGCAATACCAGTTAATTCGCCGTCAGGTGTTCCATCACTGCCAGTTCCTGTTCCCAGTTTCTCGCCTGTAAATACCCAATTAGAAGGTAAATCAGATGAGTTGCCTGTAGAACCAACGGTTGGCTGAGATGTTTTTATAAGTATAGAATAAGTACCATTTGGTCCACAATTGAATGCGTATGAACCATCTGAAGCAATTGCTACACTTTCTACAACTTCATCAGCACTATTTACTAGTACAGCATACAGTTGATTTCCATCAGGTGTATTAAAACCAGTACCGTTTACTGTATTATCTCCAAATATTCCATTTCCATCATTGAATAAGTTCCCTGAGATATGGTGATTTACTTGGAATGTGAATGTATCGTGTTGCGTACAACCAGTTCTAGGACTGTAGGTATAAAAAACATTGTATGTGCCTACTGCCGAACTACCAGCTGTAATTGTTCCTGTAGTGCTATTAATGCTAATGCCACTTGCAGTTGGGTCTATCGCAAATGTTCCACCATCAGTAGATGAAGGACCATTATTGGTTGCAGGGTAAACTCCACCTCCAGCACATATTGGAGTAGCATAAACAATATCTGCTTTTCCAAGATTTAGTTTTAGTTGAATAGGCATAACTACATCTTTCAGCACAGCAGAAGAAGAAGTTGAAGCCTTTGTTCTAGTTAATATTGTTTTGTAAAATAATCCAGTACAAGTGTTTGTACCTAATGAACTATCTACTAAAGAAGTTATGTTTATTGCAATTTCCACAAACTGTTTGGTTACGTATGTAGAAGATCCAAAACCTTGATATGGCACTGCTATGGTAGAGTTATTGGCATATCCGAAGGCATCAGTTCCTGCTATCGTAAATGATTCCCAACCGAAGCCACAAGCACTTGCAGTTGTTGCTGCCCACTTGTAGAAATACAAACTATCTACTGAACCACCACCAGAATATTCAACCGTTACAGGCAAATCTCCTTCTGTTCGTCCACAATCCGGACCTTCTGTTGTAAATGAACCGTTACCTCCGCCAATTGGTGCAACTGAATTAACTTCATTCTGTAAAAATTCAAAATCAAGATATGCAGTTCCTGTTGTTGCTTCGCGGTCGCCTGCTATCACAGTCCACAAATCTCCATTAGAAGCATCATTTGAAAAGTGAATGTTAATATTATTAATATCACTTTTTGACTGTGAACTTCCGTATTTCCACGCCCAAGTACTTGGATCATCTCCATATTTAGCACCTGTTGCAAAAATTTCATCTGATCCCGAATACGCATCCAGTACGTGGTATGTAAGTGGAATATTCCTCACATTTCCATTATCAAGAAACACAGAACCACTGTCAATACCATTGGTTTGGCTTCCTTTTGTCCAGTCTCCGTAGCTTGCATTTTGCCGCTCTACGTAGCCATCGATGTTAAATGGGAGATTAATTGACTCCAATGTAGGAGTTTGAGATTGTCCAAAAGATACTTTTGGAATTACAGCTAACATGAGGCATACGCCCATACATGTCAAACTCGTTTTCAAGTTATTCATTACGTTCTATAATTAAGGGTTATTATAAGGTTTTACTAAATACTCCTACCCCTTTAGAGGTAGATAGTACCTGCAAAGCTAACACATTATCCACATTCATCCCAATATATTCTTTAAAAACAGACACTTTTTACCGCTTTAACCTTAAAGTTTGCCCGAATTTCAAGTGATTAAAGAGGTTTAATATTAAAATTTACCCATAAAGGGGTATGCATTTAACGTTAGCAGAGCTTTATTAATGGATAGTGATGAATTAATTGTAATCTTTGAACACTTGCAAGGACCCAATCCTCAAATACTAAAACAAATTGTAACGGTTAAAATGCCCTTTGGGAGATTTGGTGGTAGGTTGTTGTGCGACTTGCCTATTGAATACTTAGAATGGTTCAAACGAAAAGGTGGCTTTCCTGCAGGCAAACTGGGCATTCAACTTGAAACTGTTTATGAGATAAAGCTCAATGGCTTAGAAGAGATTATAAAGAAACTAAAGCAACACCATTCGCATTAGTTTTACTTAACGATATACAGTCTTCCGCTTTCTCTGAAAGCTTCGTTTTCTACATTGGTGCCTTTTAAAGTGTAAACAAAAACTCCCTGGTCGATTAGTTCTCCTTTTACCTTTCCATCCCAACTTTCATTTGGGTCTTCTGTTTTCCATAAGATTTCTCCCCAGGTATTAAAAATGACCATTTCATATGTAAGAATTCCTCTTGATTGAATGCCGAAAGCATCATTTAGTCCATCTCCATTAGGACTAAATGCATTGGGAACATAGAGTAAGAAAACGTCCTCTACTTTCACAAATTGGATGTAAATTTCATCGGAACATCCGATGGAATTGCTTGCTAGCAAGGTTACCATGTAGCGTCCTGTGTCTCCATAAAAATATATAGGATCTTGAAGTGTTGAAGTCCCTCCATCACCAAAGGTCCAATTATAAATAGTAGCGTTTGTAGAAGTATTAGTAAATGCAAATCTTGGACTTAAGTAATTTGCAACATCTGGGGTATATGTAAAACTCGCTCGTGGATGTTCAAGAATTTCTAATTCTGCAAGCTTGGTTAATGAATCAACACATAAAAATTCATTGGTTACTATTAGCGTAATATCATACGTTCCAGCATTAGAATAGGTGTGCATGGCATCTTCAACCGAAGCAACCGAGCCATCTCCAAATCTCCAACTAAAACCGCCAGAGCCAACAATTGTTTCGTTGT
>CBDUEX010000014.1:0-12373 GCA_965366305.1 uncultured Bacteroidia bacterium
ATGGAAACAGCAAATCAAGCATACTTCTATTCCGTGAAGAATGGAACTAAAGCGAATAGCTTTCAATCTCAAATAGACTTACAACCTGCAAGAAGAACAGAGATTCGAATTGCATATCGGATGTTTGATGTCCAATCAAAATACAATAACATTGGATACATTTCAAAACCCTTTATTTCAAAGCATCGAGCATTTGTTAATTTCACTCAAAATACACGAAGCGATTGGCAATTTAGTAGCACTGGCACTTGGTATGGACCTCAAAGAATTGCTGGATTTAACGAAGTAGGAAATAAGCAATCTCCCAGCTTTGTTTTACTAAACGCACAAATAAGTAAGACCTTAAAGAAACAATTTGAATTGTACCTTGGAGCAGAAAACATATTAAATTACAAGCAACAGAATCCAATTCAAGAAGCAGCAAATCCGTTTGATCAAAATTTTGATGCTGGACTGGTTTGGGGACCTGTTTTTGGAAGAATGATATACGGAGGATTTAGATGGAGAATAAGTGTAGGAAGTTAAGTGCAACACTTATCCTTTTAGAATCGTCTTGTAAGTAACAAGAGTCACAATAAACAAGCACATGTTTTTGTAACTTTGAGTAAACGACAAGGTTAATTTAAATACACTTTAAGTTGACAATAGTCAAACATAAAGGAACAACGCGTTGATTATCTTCGCATTAATAAATAAATTATGAAATATTTAAGCATATTTACATTTCTAATACTAGCTTTTAGCGGCTGTACAGAAACAGTAGAAACACCCACTCCAGATCCTCAAGAAGAAGTTCAAGAGATCTCGTTCACGGTAAAAAACAGTGTAAACGGTGAAGAATTAGATTTACTTAATACTACTTATACATTACCAAGTAATGAAGAAATAACAATATCTCGTTTGGCCTATATCTTAGCTGATTTTATATTGGTTAAAGATGATGATTCAGAACTTGTTTTAGAAGACCAATACGTGTTAATCAACCCAAAGTTCAGTGCTTCCGCTTTTGTTTTAAAAAACGTACCGAAAGGCAATTACAAAGCATTAAAATTTAGCTTGGGATTAGATTCTGATATTAATCACGGAGACCCAAGCAAATATGATGTTGAACATCCATTGAGCCCGGTAAACAACTCCCTCCATTGGAGTTGGACAGGTGGATATATTTTTGCAGCAATTGAAGGGAAGTTAAAAAGCAATGACGCTAGTTTTATATTCCATTTAGCAGGTTCGCAGAATAAGCAGAATTATGAAATGAATGTGCCTTTTGAAAAGAAAGACAACGCATTAAACGCTAGCTTAGAAATGAATTTTGACGAAATTTTCAAGAATCCAGAAGTGTTTAGTTTAGCTAATGACGGAATGGGAACGCACAGCACTACTGATGCTGTAACTCAAAAACTATTTGGTAACATGAGTGATATATTTACTTTAACAGAAATAAAAGAATAAATGAAAAAAATTGGCTTCTTTCTCCTTTTAACTGTAGTGTTTGCTAGTGCATGCAAAGAAGATCCCCCCGAAGAAATGGAGGATACAACTATGAATGTAACCATTACACATACCTATGATGGAGCATCGTTGAATTTTCTAACAGATTCATATAGAATGCCAGAGGGAGACAGCGTTAAATTCTCAAGATTATCTTACCTTTTGAGTAACTTCTACTTAATAAATATGAATGATGAAAAAGTTGCGTTAGAGAATCAATATGCATTTATAAGTGCAGCAGAAAATATGACGACTTTTGTAATTTCAGGAATTCCAAAGGGAAGTTACAAGTCGTTTGGATTACATTTAGGGATTGATTCTGCTATTAACTATGGAGACCCTAATCAATATCCTGCAGACCACCCACTAAGTCCTATTAAAAATTCGTTGCATTGGAGTTGGACAGGGGGGTATATTTTTAATGCCTTTGAAGGTACAATTGACAACAGCACAGACAATTTTGTTTATCATGTAACTGGAGGAACTGAAATTATCAATTACGAATTCCCAATCAATATTACTAAAGGCAACGGTGCATTAAATACCACGTTAAACTACGATGTTGCGGAAGCATTTAAAAATCCTGAAGACTTAAGTTTTGCTATTGATGGATTAAGTGCACATACTCAAGAAGCTCCTGCTGCTGTTAAAATCTTTAAAAACCTTATAGACGTTTTTACGTTAACTAACCTAGAATAGTAACATGAAAAAATACATATTCATACTAGTGATTTTTATAAGTTTTTATGCCTGTAAAGATGTCGTCAATGAGATTCCTAATAATCCATTTACAACTACTAGCTATTCCTTTGAAAATGATTCGCTTTTGCATCCGGTAAAGCTTCGGTCTGACAACATTCCAACTAAGGAAGGTATATACCTTGGCAGAATGTTGTTTTATGATCCAATTTTAAGTGCAGATAGTTCGCAGAGTTGTGGAGATTGCCATCAGCAAAATTTGGCTTTCACCGACAACGGAACACAATTTAGCACAGGAATTCGTGGAATGGAAGGAAGGCGAAATGCCATGCCCATTTTCAACTTAATGTGGCATGTAGAAGGCTTCTTTTGGGATGGCAGAGCAAAATTACTCAGACATCAATCGCTATTACCAATTGAGGATCCTTTAGAAATGGATGAAACATTGGGAAATGTTTTGGCTAAACTGAACAGTTCTGCCATGTATAAAGAACATTTCAAGAAAGCATTTAACGCCGACGAAATTGATGAAGAATTACTTTCATTGGCATTAGAGCAGTTTATGATTACAATTTTCAGTGGCGATTCAAAATTTGATCGTGTGCAAAAAGGGCTCGCTACCTTCACACAAGAAGAGGAGATTGGCAGAATAGTTTTTAATGCTGAGGCAGTACCACTGAAAGACGAAAATGATCGAAACAATCCCATTAATTATGGCGGAGATTGTTTCCATTGCCATGGAGAAAGTAATTTGTTCAAGCAAAGAGACTTCTCTAACAATGGGCTAGATGCAACACTTACCGATCTTGGAAGAGGTGAATATACTGGAATAGCATCAGACAATGGAAAGTTTAAAGTTCCAAGTCTTCGAAATATAGAAAAAACAGCTCCATATATGCACGATGGCAGGTTTAACACTTTAGAAGAAGTGGTTGATTTTTACATGAGTGGCGTTAATGGTAACTCACCAAATATTGACCCAAAAATGCACGCTCTTCAAGATTCTGTATATTTGAGCCCAGCACATCGCTCGGCTTTGGTATCATTTTTGAAGACGTTAACTGACGAAACATATTTAACAAACGAAGCATATTCAAATCCATTTAAATAAATAAAAATTATGAAAAAATTATTAATAGCACTATTGATGGTAAGCACAGTTTCTGTGTTTGCTAAAACAATTACACAAAAAATTCTGGTAAAAGGAGAATGTGAAATGTGTAAAGACAAAATTGAAAAAGCTTTAGACGTACCAGGTATCTCCTTCGCAGAATGGGATGTTGAGTCTAAAATGCTTACCGTACGTTACAACGACAAGAAAATAAGCGAGGACCAAATTCATGAAACTATTTCTGAGTTGGGTTATGCTACTGATAAGCTTGCTGCAAACGTGGCTTCTCAAAAATCATTGGATAAGTGTTGTCAGCCTAAAGATGCAGTTAAAGCCTGTGGTTCAGAAAAAGCTGGATGCTGCTCAAAAAAGAAGTAACGCAATCATAACATTATTAAAAGGTCGAGTGTATGCTCGGCCTTTTTTATTGTTCAATTTTAATATTGTCTAATTAGATAGTCCCAACTGTTTGGACCTCCAATTAATGCTTCAACTCCTTTTTCCTTGGAATAGTAGACATTTCGATAGCCTCCATATCCAGTTTTGTAGGTACTAAGATCATAAACATCATAAAAAGCAGTGTCGCAATTAATGATTTTAGAATGGAATTTACTTTTATGATTTCGAGTAACAGCTTCGAAATCATCTACGAAAACCATTGGATTGAAATCAACTCCACTTTCCATAGAAAAAATTTCTCTGCTATCTAAAGTTGAATAATCTGATTTAAACAACCGAAACACCAACGTTGGTTGAGCTGGCAACTTCGTTTCTGTGCTGTAACTTATCCATAAATTTTCTTGAGCAATTAAGGTATCACACCCATAATGAGAGCTATCAGAGCGAATACTGTCAAGTCGATACACCACTAGTCCTCCCAAGCGATGTTTAAAAACCATAGAATCTACATTTTCAAAAGGAGATAGCATTTTTGCTTCTTCTGATAGAGAAACCGGCAAATAGATTCTTGGACAAGGTTCTTGTGGTAATGGTGGAATAAAACCTCCACAATCGTCACAACAAGAGGGTAAAAACCCCATCAACACAACTAAGAAACGAATTACAGCCTTCATGCTAAAACAAAGCTAGATTTAATTTAGTAGGGTTGGTAGAGTCTTTAACATAATTACAATCTATTGACTTACTAAAGTAAAATTTGATCTGACAAGATAACATGAACACCTGCTTGAGGATTTACACTTCTTGCTACCATACCTCTAGCCACATCTTGTACTTTTATACTTGCATATTTCTTTAATGGACCAACAAACAAGAATTTTAACATACGAAAAAGTAGTATTCCAATACGTTCCCCTAATCGCTTTTCATCCCTCTCAGAATCCAATAGTGATGGTCGGTAAATAAAAGTGGAATGGAAGTCTATTTTCCTCAATGCAGATTCCATTTTCCCTTTAACCTTATTATAAAATACACCTGAATTTTCATTTGCTCCCATTGCTGAAATTACATGAAATTGTTTAACACCTCGTTCTTTGACCCACTCGGCTAAGTTTATCACATATTCAAAATCTACTTTTTCAAATGCTTCTTTGCTTCCAGCTTTTTTAATAGTAGTACCCAAGCAACAAAACATCGCATCAGCATGAATAGAAGGCAGATTATCCAGCTGATCGAAATTAATCTGTTGGTTATTTAGCTTTGTATGCTCAATAACCGACTTGCTTCTTATTAACGAAGTGACTTCTTCAATACTGTTGTCTTCCAATAAATAAGTTAACAGGTGCTTCCCCACTTCTCCTGATGCTCCTACAATAATTACTTTCATTAGTACGAATGTAAACATGTCTTGTAGCACTCAATAAATTTTGTAAATCTTTGGTTGTTCTATGTCGAATAAGGATATTTGAGCAATGGCATATTTCAATCAAGCTTTTATTGACTTTTTTAAGGGTTTAGCTGCACATAATCATAAAGACTATTTTGATGAACATAGAAGTACCTATCTCAAAGAAGTGAAGGATCCTTTTTATCAATTAGTGGCTGATACCATTGCCGAAATTGGCAAGTTGGATAAAAATGTAAAGGAGTTGCAGTTAAAAATGCTGTGTTTCGCATAAACCGAGACATCCGTTTTGCGAAGGACAAAACACCTTACAATTTACATGTAAGTGCTGGTATTTCTCCAACAGGGAAAAACATGGAGTATCCTGGAATGTATCTTCACTTAAATATAGATACATCACACTTTGGAGGTGGATGCTATATGCCAAGCAAGGAAAACTTGCACAAGATGAGGCAGTTTATTATCGATCACCCCACAGACGTTCAAAAAGCGTTAGCGAATAAAGCGTTTACCCAGACCTTTAAGACGTTAGAACCGGGAGAAAAAAACAAGATACTCCCTAAAGAATTTAAAAGTTTTGGAGAAAAACAGCCGCTTCTCTATAACAAACAATTCTATTATATGGCAGACTATCCAGGGGAAGCAACCATTTTAAGAAAAGATCTTTTATCGTTTATTGTGAACCACTACAAGGCAGGAAGTTCGTGGAATGAGTTGTTAAAGAGAGCGATGTTTTAATGGGTGATAATATGACACTTATTATAGCAAAAAAGTGAGCGATTTATTCGTTAGAATAAATTCGCTCAACTTTAGTATAGATACCTCCAATTACCTATTAAGAGAAACTACGCTTTCAGTAATAGTATTCTTTTAATTTTTGAAAAAGCACCAATATTGTAACGAATGATATAGAGACCTTCTGGCTCTTCTGATATATCAATACTTCGTGATGACTCTGGGTTTAAGTTGTTATTGCTATAAACGATGCGTCCGTGAGCATCTTGAATTGTAATTGCTTCTATGGTATGACTTCCATTAATGGATAACATCCCAGAACTCGGGTTAGGAAAAAAATCTACCTCTAGAAAACCCATTTCTGCCAATCTGTTTGTTGTTGTATCCGTAGTAGTATCTATACCATTACAATCACTTGGCCAAGGCTCTTTCTCTAATGGTAATCCAGGAATTAAACTTCTGCCATTAAATGCACTGTAGTTAGATGCATATTTATAACTTCTAAAACACATGTTGTTACCAGCTTCGGCACCTTGAGTAATTACTGAATTTGGACTTACTGGATTAACATACTCCCACACTATTTTATCATTATCATAATTATACTCGGTTATTTTTCCTTTGGTACCTTCCGTTATAAAAAAATTACCATTGGGCAATATTTCAGCACCTGATACAAATGGAGCATACAACTCTTGTTTTGTGTTTTTAGTGTAGCTGTATACCGCATTCTCCGGTGAAAACATTCCGCTTGTATCTAAAACATATCCCACTCCATTCCAAGGTAATTCTAAAATATCAACACTCGAATACCCTCTTCCAGCTCCGTTATTAAATATTAAAACTTTACCTGTATGAGGTCCATTTTTTATCCACTGAGGATCGTGTTGTCCAAAAAGTTTTTGATTACTTAAATTTCCTTTTGAATATGCCAAAGGATTTCCCCAACGATATAAAATATCTCCACCTTTTCCCCCTGAGCCTCCTATATGCCCTGAAGTTTGTTTTGTACTGTGATCAAGAATATATATTTCATTAAATGTGAGGCTACTAATAAGTATTTGGTCCATCATTGGATTATAATCTATTGAATTAAAATGAAGCCAGTCTCCTGTGTGGCCTGCTCCTTGAACCATATAATTTATATTCAGCAATTCAGGGTGTGAAGAAATGGTTCCATAGTTTGATGCATTTTGATAGACATCCTGAACAACATGATCCATGGCATGCCATTCCCAAACGATATCTGCACCAATTGTCCCTTTTGGAGCTAATTCATAAATAACCTCTTCCCACATATCTTGATTTAAATCAAATAACATAGAATCTCGAGTCGATAACCTCTTTTCGGCTAAGCTAAGTTGTCTCCACGTCATGGCCAAAATATTACCATTGGGAAGTATTTCTATATCGTGATGCAAAACCTCATCGTTTGTTGATTTTTCATATTTCCATAATAACGTTCCATCCCAACTATATCTTTCAATGGCACCAGATTGACCTCCTACATTAAAAATTGATGAAGTATCAATACTTGACTTGATCAAATCTCCATTTGGTTGCAAATAGGCTACTAAAGTCCTAGTTTGAGTTTGCCATCGATGAAGTTCCAATCCACAATTATCAATAAGATAAATTGTTTTAGAATTCATAGGGAAAACCAACGTATATCCATTGTATGCATCAGCATCATTTGCAAATGTCCCTACGGTCTGAATTTGTGAAAACGAGAAGGAAGAATAGAGTAATCCAACGAGTAAACATGCCCCCCGGAGCACGCCTACAAAACAGGTAGTATTTTTCATTTAATTCATTAGCGAATCTAAAACGAAAAAATATTGTGTTCTAACACAACTATTTATGTCATATTTTGTAAGTCGCTAATAATCTGCGTTATAAAATTCAATTTTTGACTAATTTTTGGATAAAATTTTTATTCGCTATTCTAAAGATTACCCCATTTAGGTAAACAAAGGATGCTAGCCCCTAACCAAAACCACCTTACCGCTCACCCATTGTTTTCCAACTGGATATCGAATGAGATAGATACCACTCGCATACCCGCTTAAGTCGGCTTGAACTGGCATTTCTGGGCTGATGTCTTTAATTACTTGCAATACCTTACCACTTAAATCTGTGATAAACAGCTCTTTAATGGCAACATTTGCTTTTATATTTACTATTCCTCTCGTTGGATTAGGATAATATTTCCAACTAATTGCAATTGGTTCTTCTGAACCTGAGTTTGTCACAGAATCAGATGTAGAACTATCTTGAGGAGTTGCATAAGTTACTGTTGAATCTGGATAATTTAAATCCAACTCTGGTAGCTCTTGCTCACAATCTGGCATGTACGTGTAGCTTTTAATAATACGAACCAATAAATCGTTCAAAATTTCAACTTCATAATTATCTGTACTTGGAGCCAGATGTTTCCCTCCTATGCCGCTATGATCGGTAAGAAATGCATACGTGCCATTGGTTGACAAAGCAATACTTCGCATTAAATATTCGGTTGATTTATCAATTCCACTTGCAACTAAAGGTACAATTCTAATCCCTTTTTCAGCAGCTTGGATGCTCAATTTTTTTAATTTTTCTTGAATTTCTGGCGTATTATGTGGGGGTGCATCCAAAACTAAAAATACGATTCGTGCTCGGGCATACTTACTCCAAGACAAGCCATTAATCGCACTGTCAAGTGCCACTTCAACTGCCTCTTCAAAGTCGCCACCGCCACCCGCTTGTTGTTCACTAATAAAGGAAACTGACTCCGAAAGTATACGTGTAAAGTCTTGTGTACGTGTAAGGTACTTGTCTCCATGATCACGGTAAAAGACATTCGCAAAATTGAAATCCAATGTTGAACTAATTTCTTTTGATTTAAAAATAACATCATTAAGCTCCGCTTTTAAGAAGTTCAATTCGTCTCCCATGCTCCCTGTTGCATCAACAACAAATGCAATGTCAACTTTCTGACTTTGATTACATGAAGCTTCAAGCTCTAATTTATTAATTCCATTTGCAAATTCCTGGGCTCTTCTTATTCTGTGAATTTTTCCATCATAAACCACTTCAATATGTGCTCGTTCAATCAAGCTACTATCACTCGAATTTAAACTCAACCACAGTTCAGCTTTCCCCGTATTATCGGTTCTTGCACGATATCTTTTGACACCTTCACTAGATACAAGATGAACGGTTAGGTCTGCAAGAGGCAAGCCTTTTTTATCCATTACTTGAACCATATAACGTTTTTGAGGAGCAAACTCCCAATTGGATTGATAGATTTTCAACTCCCCTTCTTTGATGTCATTCCATAAAGTCCATTTACTAAAATCGTTAATTTCACCTGCTGTTAGTTTTCCAGGGCCAATTCCAATTACATTTTCACCTCGCGAAATTGATATTGCAGGAGAGCTTGACATATCCAAGTCTGAAGAGTAATATGAAGAAGAACCTACGGGGGCTGATCTTCGATAGCTTGTTGTTCCAATATCATAAACTTCTTCATCTACAGTGTACGAATCGCTATAGCTGCGTACTTTTATATCTTTTTCCAACTCTGGTTTTTTATACTTACTAGATCCATCTTCCCTTAGACTGAAATCTGCTTTTTCATCATCGAGCACATGAATTTCTTGTGTTATTGTTTTAAAACCGGCATAATTTATTTCACAACGGTACATGCCTGTATCCAAATTCACTTCGAAGTTTCCTTCTTTATCTGCCAAAACAGATGCTACTAAGTTCGTCCCTTTATAGATATCTACGTTTGCATACCCCAGATTTTCTGTTGTTTCAAAAGCATTTACTTTACCCTTAATTGACTGACTTAGAGCCAACAACGGCGTTAATAAAATTAAAAGAGTGAATGTAAAAAAGTGAATTGTGAAATTTTTCATGTGTTTATTCAATGCTAAATATACCAATTAATACCTCAAGTATATAAAAGGTAAACGAAGATTAACAAATTAGTAAATTAATGGCTCAAAGAAATTCTTATTTTTGCTGCCCGGATACGACAATGGCAAGACAACTACAAATACGAGAAGCACTTCGTGAAGCAATGAGCGAAGAAATGAGAAAAGATTCAAACATTATTTTAATGGGAGAAGAAGTAGCTGAGTATAATGGAGCTTATAAAGTGAGTCAAGGTATGCTTGATGAGTTTGGTGAGAAACGAATTGTGGATACACCAATTGCAGAACTTGGTTTTGCAGGAATCGCAACTGGGGCTGCAATGAATGGACTTAAGCCAATTGTTGAGTTCATGACTTTTAACTTTAGTTTAGTAGCAATTGATCAAGTAATTAATGCTGCAGCTAAAATGAGTAGTATGAGTGGTGGCGAGTTTACATGCCCAATGGTATTTAGAGGACCAACTGGAAGTGCCGGTCAACTAGGAGCTCAACATAGTCAAGCTTTTGAAAACTGGTTTGCCAACACACCCGGACTAAAAGTTGCTGTACTTTCTAACTCATACAACGCCAAGGGATTATTAAAATCTGCCATCTTAGATCCAGATCCAGTAATTTTTATGGAGAGTGAGCAGATGTATGGCTTAAAACATGAAGTACCTGAAGAAGAATACTACATTCCATTAGGTCAGGCAAATATTCAAAAAAGCGGTACAGATGTAACATTGGTTTCATTTGGAAAAATGATGCGTGTTGCTGAAGAGGCAGTAATCGCTTTATCTGAAAAAGGAATTGATGTTGAGTTAATTGATTTACAATCTGTAAGGCCAATTGATTATGAAACCGTAGCAACAAGTATTCGAAAAACAAACAGATGTGTAGTATTAGAAGAAGCATGGCCTTTGGCATCTATTTCTTCAGAAATTAGCTACATGATGAGTCAAATGGTATTTGACCACTTAGACGCCCCCATTAAACGAGTTACAACTCGCGACACACCATTACCCTATGCAGCAACCTTGGTTGAAGCGTGGTTACCAAACGTTAAACGTGTGGTAGAAGCGGTGGATGCGGTTATGTACAGATAAGTCTAGAGTAAAACGAGCGGGTCATTATATGACTTCGTAAATTGGGATTGGCGAAAAGAATAAAACTATCTTTTAATTGCTAAATTTGATTTTTTTAGTCTTGGCTATAAATAAATGGTAATCTATATGCAAAAAAAAATATCCAAAAAAGTAGTCTCATTTTGCCTATTCACATTCGCTTTCTTATGTTTTTCATCCAACAACGCCTTTTCTCAAACAATCAGCGGAAAAGTAGTTGATACTGAAGACAACCCAATGTTTGGAGCGTATATTGTTGCACCTTCCCAATCAGGAGTTGGAGCAATTGTAGATGAAGATGGCGAATTTTCGATTGAAGTAAAAAGCTTACCGGTTACACTTAAATTTTCGTATTCTGGATACAAAGACCAAACGGTTGAAGTTACTTCTACTAAAAAGTTGACTATAATCTTGGAATCAGATGTGAGCGTTTTAACGGCAGCGGTAGTTAAAGCAAGTCGTGTTTCAGAAAAGCAGAAAGAAGCTCCATTAACCATAGAAAGCATGGGATTAAAAGCTATTCAAGATGCCCCAGCGGCGTCATTTTACGAAAGCCTCGGTGCTCTCAAAGGCGTGGATGTAACTGCAGCCAGCCTTGGTTTTAGAGTTGTAAATACGCGTGGTTTTAATAGTACTAGCCCGGTTCGTTCTCTTCAGCTAATAGATGGAGTAGATAATCAATCTCCTGGACTTAACTTTAGTTTGGGTAATTTCTTGGGTGCTTGCGATTTAGACATTAGAAGAGTAGATATAATTGCAGGTGCCAGCAGTGCTTTTTACGGACCAAATGCATTTAATGGTGTAATTAGCATGGAAACAAAAAGTCCGTTTGATTTCACTGGGATAACCGCTGAACTAAAATATGGCGAACGAAATTTAATGCAGTATGCAGTTCGATATGCCGACTATATCAAGAACAAAAAGGGTGAGAAAAAACTGGGATATAAAATTAACGCTTTATACATGCAAGCAGATGATTGGGAGGCAGAAAATTATAATCCTACCAATGATAGTGAATACGACCAGAGTAATCCGGGAGGTTATGATGCAGTAAATGTGTATGGTGATGAAATTAGAGAAGCAAATAACGATTATACAGAACCAAGCAATCAATTAGAAAATCCTGGCTTAGGATATTTCTACAGAACAGGCTATAAGGAAATTGATTTGGTAAACTATCGCACTGATAACTTAAAACTAAGCTCCATGCTAAGTTACCGAATTACAGATAGCGTTGAGTTGTCGTATAACTTTAACTGGAGTGGCGGAAGCACTGTTTATCAAGGAGATAACAGATACAAATTGGAGAATATCCACTTCTGGCAAAATCGCCTTGAATTGGCACAAAAAGGAAAGTATTTCGTTCGATTCTATTCAACCAATGAGGATGCCGGTGACAGTTATGATGTTGTAACTACAGCATTTAGACTTAATGAAGCAAGTAAAACCAATGTAGAGTGGAACCGAGCTTATACACAAAATTGGCGTTTGTATCGTTTTAGAAATC
>CBDUEX010000015.1:0-12103 GCA_965366305.1 uncultured Bacteroidia bacterium
CCCAATACTAACGTACTTGGAATAGCCATAGAAATTAGCAATGTATAAACTGGCAGTCTTGCAGAGCAACTCATTAATGGCGTTACCATTATCGTAATCAATCGATCTTTCCAGTTCTCAATATTTCTAGTACTCATAATGGCTGGAATTGCACACGCAGCACCACTTAGAAGCGGAACTACTGACTTGCCACTTAATCCTAATCCCCGAAGCATTTTATCCATTATAAAACTTACTCGGGCCATGTATCCCGTGTCTTCAAGCAAGCTCATAAAGAAGAACAAAATTGCAATTTGAGGCACAAATATTACCACTCCTGCAACTCCTGCTATAAGTCCGTTAATTATCAGTTTTTTCAGCCAACCATTAGGAAGCGTATCCGATAAAAATTCACTAACATGAGAGAAACCAGCTTCAATCCAATTCATGGGATATTCCGCTAACATAAATACACCCTGAAAAATAAGGAACAATACACTTAGAAATAATAAATAACCTAGTATTGGGTGAGTTGCAATTTTATCAATTTTGCTTGTTACTAGTTCGCGTTGTGTTTTACGTTTCGTAGTTTTTTGAAGCAGCTGATTAATTTTTTCGTAATGAATTTCATGGGAATCATCGTCTCCATCATCAAATTTATAATGGGGCACAAATTGATCTTCAGAAAGTGCATTTTTAATGGCATCTACTCCTTTTCCTTCGCGTGCATTAATTTTAAATACGCGAATCCCTAATTCCATTTCTAATCGTTCTATATCAATCTCAAACCCACGATATGTTGCAACATCTAGCATGTTCAACACCAATATCATTGGCCATCCTTTTTGAGCTAACTGACTGAAATAGAACAAGTTTCGTTTTAAGTTTGAGGCGTCTGCAATGTATACAATGGCATCGGGCTTAGACTCTTCGAAAAATACTTTAACCGCTTCCTCTTCATCAAGTGATTTGGGGTTTATACTATATGTTCCTGGGGTGTCAATTAAGCGAATCGCAACATCATTCGATTTAAGTTTTCCTTCTCTATTCTCGATAGTTGTACCCGGAACATTGGTAATCTTTTGATTTAGACCAGTAAGCCTGTTAAACAACGACGATTTCCCGCAATTGGGATTCCCTGCTAATACTATTCGTTTAGATTCCAATTTACTCATCTTTAAATAATGCGTCTAATGGTTTTACAAGAATTTGACTGGCTTCGGCTTTACGTATACTCAAGGTATATTCTTCCAAATCGTACGCAATTGGATCCCCAAATGGTGCTTTAAAAAGCGGTTTTATGAGCACACCTGGAACACAACCCATTTCAAGTAGCTTTTCTTTGAATGGACCGTCCAAAACTTGTTGAATTTTAGCAAGTTGACCAATATGTAATTCGGCTAGGGTCAAGCGTTTGTGCAAAGATGTATTTTTATTTGGATTAATTAAAGATAAGCTTTCAATTACCATGCTAATAATGCTTCAACACGTTGTTTTAATCTGCTTTTCCCTAAAAAATTTTCTTCTAAATCTGCGTGAAACGGAATTGGAGTTTCAAGACTTCCAACTCGCATTACAGGAGCATCTAAGTGGGTAAAACAATGCTCGCCTATCCACGCCGCAATTTCACCACCAATACCTCCTTGCAAATTGTCTTCGTGCACCACAATTACTTTACCGCTTGTTTTTACACTTGCTTCTACTGCTTCTTTGTCCCATGGTACCAAGGTTCTCAGGTCAAGCAAGGTGGCATCTAAGTTTAATTCATTAATAAGCTCTTTGCACCAATGCACTGCCCATCCATACGAAATAAACGTAATATCGCTCCCTTCTGAAATCAAATTTGCCTTTCCAATTTCAGTTGTAAAATCGTTGGTGGCTACTTCTTCTTTAACGTTTCTGTACAAGTATTTATGCTCAAAAAACAACACGGGATTGGGGTCTTCAAAGGAAGCAAGTAACAATCCTTTAGCATCAGATGGATTACTTGGATACACAATTTTTAATCCGGGAATATGAAAAAACCAAGCTTCATTACTTTGACTATGAAAAGGCCCAGCTGCAGAACCTGCACCCGTAGGCATCCGAATCACTACATCGCTATTCTGACCCCATCGATAATGTGTTTTTGCCAAGTTATTTGCAATCTGATTGAATCCGCAACTCACGAAATCCGCGAACTGCATTTCAACCATGGATTTTTTACCTCCCATAGTTAATCCAAGTGCTGCACCCAATGGAGCGGCTTCACTTATTGGAGTATTTCTTACTCTATCAATGCCAAATTCTTTTACAAAGCCATCTGTTATTTTAAAAACACCACCATATTCAGCAATGTCTTGCCCCATTAAAACCAAGTTGTCGTATTTTCTCATGGCAATCTTTAAGCCATCATGAATAGCATCAATGAAACGCATTTCTGTGGTTTCGCTTGATGGATTTATTGCTTCATAAGTATACGACTGATAAACATCTGCTAGTTCTTTTGCAGTGCTTGGCTCAATATTTTTCTTGTCAGCTAATATTTTAACACCTTCGTTTATCTCGTCTGTAATTTCATCTTTAATTGCTACCAATTCTTTTGAGGTAATGAGCTTGTTTAAAATCAGATATTGCTCAAATGTATCTACCGGATCCTTTTTTGCCCATTCGTCTAATAACTGCTGAGGAACATATTTAGTACCACTTGCTTCTTCATGACCTCGCATTCTAAACGTGTTGCACTCCAGCATGAAAGGACGTGGATTCTTTCGAAGTTCTTGTGCTATTTGAGCTACTTCATAATACACTTCCAACACATTATTTCCATCAATCGATTTGCTTTCAATTCCGTAACCGATCCCCTTATCCGCAAGACGTTTTGCCTTAAACTGATCTGAGCTTGGAGTAGATAGTCCATAGCCATTATTTTCAATTAAAAAGATCACTGGCAAATCCCAAACCGCTGCCAAGTTAACCGCCTCATGAAATTCTCCTTCACTTGTTCCGCCATCTCCTGAAAACGCCAAGGTAACCTTCTTATTTCCATCTAATTTATTGGCTAGGGCAACACCATCCGCAACGCTAAGCATCGCTCCCAAATGCGAAATCATACCAGCAATATGGTATTCTTCGCTACCAAAGTGAAATGATCGATCACGAGCATTCGTAAATCCTTCTAGATTGCCTTGCCATTGATGAAGCAATTTCTTAAACGGAATTCCCCGCGACGTAAACACACCCAAATTGCGATGCAACGGCATAATGTATTCGTCGCTTTCTAAAGCAAGCGTTGCTCCTACCGAAATTGCTTCCTGACCAATACCACTGAACCATTTACTCACCTGTCCTTGTCTTAAAAGTTTAAGCATCTTCTCTTCAATCATTCTCGGCTTTACTAAAGCTGCGAAAATTTGCTTAAGCTGTTCTTTATCAAACTTATTGTATTGATCAAAATTCATTTGGTTTTACGAAATAAATATAAATATTCATAGGGAACTGAATAAAGCCTAGCCTATTTTCGCATTGTGTTATTGTTGCTCGATAATTACGATTCGTTTACCTATAATTTGTATGATTATTTTCTGCAATGTGGTGCAGATGTGGAAGTTGTAAGAAACGATGAGCTAGACATAAACACCGTACTTTCGAAGTATGAGGGTATCATTATTTCACCTGGCCCAGGAATCCCTTTACAAGCAGGATGTACCATGCAAATTCTGGAAAAATTCTCAGAAAAACTTCCCATTTTAGGAGTATGCTTAGGCTTGCAAGCGATTGGTCAATTTTATGGTGCCCATTTAACTAAAGCACATTATCCTATGCATGGAAAAGTGTCTGAGGTACAATTTCAAAAAGACCATCCTCTATTTAATACAATAAAATCACCTCTTCAAGTATGCCGATACCACTCATTAGTTATTCAAGAATTGGAGGGTCTACCCCTGAACATCCTAGCAACAACTGAAGCTGGTGAAGTAATGGCAATCGAACACCAATCGCTGCCAATTTGGGCAGTTCAATTTCACCCTGAATCGATTTTGACACCCCAAGGACTTACGTTGATAAGAAATTGGCTATCTTGCTTTTCTTTGCAGCATACTAAATAAACCGCACAAAGAGTTCTACTATAAAAAATGATTGCACTAGACTACATAGCTCATATCAAACCTGTTACTGAAACAACTTCGGTAAAGGAGTGCATCGAAATTATGTTCGATAATATTTGCTATGAATTACCAGTATTAAAAGATGGTAAATTGTATGGAACGGTTCAGTTAGACGAATGCATTCATTCGGACGAAACGACAATCGAGTCATTGGTTGATTCTGGTTTTGCTAGTGTTTATTTCAATACACACTTGTTCGACGTTTTACGAATTTTTAACGAATCCAAAGCAAATGTTTGCTGCGTGATGGGGGAAGAATTTGAATGGCTTGGAATCTTAACCAAAACGTTAGTGGTAGAAGCCATTGCTCACTCCTTATCTGTTGAACAAGTTGGTGCTATTATAGTGATTGAAATGGCCGCTCATCAGTATTCCTCTAGCCAAGTTGCTCGTATTATTGAAAGTGAGGGTTCGCAACTCCTGGGCTTATGGCTGCATAATGTGCCAGATAGTGGTAGAATACGTGCGAGTCTTAAGCTAAATACGCAAAATGCTGAACGTATTATTAGTGGACTTACGCGATTCAATTATGAAGTGATTGCTACATTTGGAGATGATGATTATAAGGAGAATGTAGAAAAACGTTTTCAATCATTAATGAAATACCTTGATCTCTAGAATTTTTTCACTAATTCTTATTCTATTTATTTCTCAACTGCTTCTTGCTGAAAACTACCCCGTGCTTGCCATTGAAGTTGAAGGAAATATTAAAACCAAAGATTTTGTTATTAAACGTGAAATGTTGGTACAACCAGATTCTGTCTATGACGATGCAGATAAAGGAAATCTTAAAAAATTACTGAAGCAGTCTCAATTCAGAATCTTAAATCTAAATTTATTTAATAACGTAACTATCACGTATGCCCTAGCCAATAAAAACAATAGAACTGGCTATGTCATTAATGTTGAGGTGATTGAAAAATGGTACACTTGGCCGATACCTTTCATCGAGTTTAGTGACCGTAATTTTAACGTTTGGAAGGAACTTAGTTTTGATCCCGGTAGAACCAATTACGGTTTGTATCTCTTTAATTACAATTTATTTGGGCGAAACCATACCCTAAAAACTTCTCTTGTAACCGGCTACAATAAAACTTATGGACTGGAATATCGCATTCCTTTCATTTCGCAAAAAAACAATTGGGGCATTAGCACCGATATTAAGTACACCTCGCAAGAGGAAATGTGGTTGAAAACAGAAAACGACAAGCTTCAATTTTTGAAGAAAGGAAACACCAGTTTAATTCAAAAAACGACAGGGGTTTTTGAGTTCTCGAATCGGTTTAAACCATATACCACCATATCTTTTAAAGGGAGGTTACAAAACACCCAATTGGATAGCTCAATAAAAACGGAAGCCGTTGATTACTTGTTACATGGACAACAGAACTTATCTGTTTTTGGAGTGGGCATTTCATTAAAAAGAGACCGTAGAAACAACATCTATCTACCTACAGAAGGCAGCTTTGTTCAACCTCAACTCTCTTATCAATACTTTAATAGCACCAGTGCGTTTGTGAACCTAAATGCATCTCTAAAAGCACAGCTGTTTCACAAAATTGCTCCTAAATTTTACACGGCTTTCTCTGCTTTCGGTGAAGTAAATAATGCCAAAGAACTGCCTTATGAATACACCCGAAGATTAGGTTACGATAATATTATTCGAGGATTTGAAAGCTATGTTGTTGATGGTCAGCATGCTGTGCTTGGTAATGCCGCTATACGGTATCACTTAGTAGATAAACCCCACATCAATTTAAACTTTATTCCCATTGAAAATTATAACTTTTTACCGCTTAATATATACCTCGAATACTTTGTTGATGCCGGCTACGTTTCGAACGCTAACAAGCTAGTAACGAACGATTTGCCCAATACTGTTTTGTACTCCACGGGCATTAGCCTACAGAGTTTATTTTACAACGATAGGGTGCTTCGACTTGAATATAGTTTGAACAGTTTGAAAGAGAGTGGTTTCTTTGTACACTTTAAGAAGGCACTATAAGCATGAAGGTAGCAGTATACGGAAGACCCATTCGCACAAAAAATTTTAAGAAGTTTTTTGATGTATTTACTGCTTGTCTTGAAAATCACAACATACAATTTGAAGTAATTACCAGTTACAATAACTTCATCCAAAAGGAGTATTCGCTTACATGTAAAGCATGCACAGAAAACGATTTAAATCCTAAAGACTATAAGTGTTTAATTAGCTTAGGAGGTGATGGAACTATGCTCGACACGCTGGCTTTGGTAAAAGACAGTGGCCTACCGGTAATGGGAATAAACCTAGGGCGACTTGGATTTCTTGCCAATATAAAAATGGAAGAAATAGAGACGGCAATTGAAGCATTGCAAGCCAACAATTTCGACATTGAATCACGAACCGTTTTGAATGTTCAATCTCCAAATAAAGACTTAATAAAGTTTCCGTATGCCTTGAATGATTTTGTGGTTCAAAAGCGAGATACCTCAGCAATGATTACAGTTAAAGCACATTTGGATGGCAACTTTTTGAATAATTACTGGGCCGATGGATTAATTGTGTCTACTCCAACTGGTTCTTCAGGATACAGCATGAGCTGTGGAGGACCACTCATATTTCCAGGTTCGCAGGCATTTGTAATTACACCAATTGCTGCTCATAACTTAACGGTAAGACCGGCAGTTATTCCAGATTCAACTAACTTAGAAATTACTATTTCGAGTAGAAGTAAGTATGTGCTAATTACCTTAGATTCACGTTCTATAAAACTTCCTTCGGATAGTACGTTAACGATTAAACGAGCAAAATTTCAATTTAAAATGATTCGTTTAAAAGGAAGCACGTATATGGATACAATTCGCAATAAGCTCCTGTGGGGTGCAGATGCCAGAGATAAGTAACTATAAGGTTCCTCTTAATTCTTGTTCTCTTTCTATCGCTTCAAACAATGCTTGAAAATTCCCTTTACCAAATGAGGTAGCTCCTTTTCGTTGAATAATTTCGAAGAACATAGTTGGACGTGGTTCTATTGGTTTAGTAAATATTTGAAGCAAGTAACCTTCGTCATCTCGATCTACTAAAATCCCTAATTCTCTTAATGGAGCTAGGTCTTCATCAATCTCACCAACACGATCTAATACTACATCATAATACGTGTCTGGAACTCTTAAAAACTCAACACCTCTAGCTTTTAATTGACGAACAGTAGCAATAACGTCATCAGTTGCAACTGCAATATGTTGAATACCAGCGTCTTCGTAAAAATCAAGGTATTCTTCAATTTGAGATTTCTTTTTACCGTCTGCAGGCTCGTTAATTGGGAATTTAATTCTTCCATTTCCATTACTCATTACCTTACTCATTAAGGCAGTGTATTCGGTAGAAATATCTTTATCGTCAAAGGATACAATTTGAGCAAATCCTAATACATCTTTATAGAAATTTACCCAAGTATTCATTTCTCCTAGCTCAACATTTCCAACCATGTGGTCAATATATTGTAGGCCCACTGGAGTTGGATTGTACTCTGTTTTTAACGCTTTATATCCAGGCAAGAAAACACCTTCGTAGTCATTTCTTTCTACAAAAATATGAACTGTTTCACCGTAGGTATAGATACCAGAACGGACCACTTTCCCAGATTTATCCGACTCTTCGGTTGGCGACATATAATGTTTTGCTCCTCTTTTGATGGCTTCATCGTATGCTTTTGTTGCATCCGGAACCCAAAGTGCTACCACTTTTACCCCGTCACCATGCATATCGATGTGTTTACCAATATCAGTTCCACTTTTAAGTGGGGAAGTAAGTACCAGTCTAATTTTGTCTTGAATCAATACGTAGCTTTCACTTTCAACTGAACCTGTTTCTAAGCCAGAATATGCTAAATCTTGAAAACCAAATGCTGTTTTATAAAAATGTGTAGCTTGTTTTGAATTACTTACATAGAGTTCGACATAGTCTGTGCCTAATAATGGCATAAAGTCTTTCGCCTCTTCATAAATTTTTGGAAGGTCTAAGGTTGTTGATTTCATGTGATGTGCTTTACGAAGTGCAAAGTTAGACTTTTATAAAAAACAGCCTACGTTCTATTTTGAGAATCTATAATTATTGTAACCGGACCATTATTTGAAAGTTGAATGGTCATATCAGCTCCAAATTCACCCGTTTTGGTAACGCAATGTAACTTGCAGCTATTAATAAATGCTTCGTACAACGGAATTGCTTTCTCTGGTCTTGCTGCTTTCATAAACGAAGGTCTGTTGCCTTTCTTGGTGCTTGCATGCAAGGTAAATTGGCTTACTACCAAGAGCTCTCCAGCAACATCCAATAACGAATTGTTCATTTTATCTTCGTGATCGCTAAAAATTCTCAAGTTCACAATTTTACCTACCAACCAATTTACATCTTCAAGGTTATCGTTTTCTTCAATTCCCAATAAGACCACCAGCCCGATGCCAATCTCGCTGTAGGCCTTGCTATCGATTAGTAGCTTTGCGTCATTTACACGTTGTAGCACAACTTTCATAATGCAAGATTAATGCAATGAATAAAAAGCACCAATAAAATGCTAAACTTCTAATTACCTTTGTATTGTGAGACTATCCGCTCTATTACTTCTTACCTTATCTACATTTTTTGTTTTTGCACAACGGCAAAACGGAATGCAACTAGATAATTACGGCGGCTATTCTACCATTCAGTATAATCCTGCAAATCTTGCCGATTCACGTTTTAAATTTAATATGAATGTATTGGGTTTAACCGCTCATCTTCAAAACAATTTTGTACAAATGGAAGCACCACATTCCATTTATAAATTCTTTCAACTATCCTTGGATTCTAATTTCGGAAAACAAGATTTTAATTATCCTTTTGAAGAGTTCTATATGAAAGAGCGACTGAATGGTCGTGATAAATTTGTTTATGCATCTGCCAGTGCAACTATGTTGGGAATGCAATTTTCTCTGAAAGACAAAGCAGGCTTCTCCTTCGGATTTTCAACTAAGGCCTATGGTAGTTTGAATAATTTTTCGGAGAATGGAATTAAGACATTTTTACAAGATTTAGATACAACTGGACCTACAAAAGAGAATCAACAACGGCTAATTGGCGAAAAAATGGATATGTCAAAGGCTGGAGCTGGAGCCCTTGCTTATCAACAACTTAGCTTAAAATATGCTCGAGTAATTAAAGACAAAAAGCACGATTTTATGAAAATTGGATTTGGCTTGGACTACAATATTGGTTTGTTTGGAAGCTATTTTAGAACCAAGGAAGTAAGCTTTGATTTAGTAGGAATAGATACGGTAAACATCACCAATTCAGAGCTTGAAATAGCCTACTTAAACGAAGACTATTTGAGTGATCCAACTCGAAGACTAAATGACTATTTTGGGAAATCTCGACTTGGCAGAGGCTTTGGTGTCAATTTTGGCTTTGTTTACGAGTACAGAGAAAACAGCAAGGATTTTAAATATAAAATGGACCGAAAAAATCTTGAAGATCATTCGGTAAATAAATACAAATGGAAGATTGCAGCAAGTTTAACCGATCTTGGTTTTGTAAATTTCAATAAAAGTGGTGTTGCTCGAAAAATTACAATTAACCCTGAGACTACTCCTGTAAATTGGAATGATTTTGATGCAGTTGATAAATGGAAATCATTAAAAGAAGTGGACTCGTTTGCTTTGGATTTCTTTTCAGATGTAGATACTTCTTCTGAGTTTACCATGTTTACTCCCGCTGTGTTAAACCTGGCTGCAGATTATAAACTAATGGATGACCTTTATTTAGGCGTAAATTACTCTCAAAATTTAATTCGAAATAATGGCAAAGGAGTAAAAACTCCGAATGTGTTAAGCATTACACCTCGCTATGAACGAAAATGGTTTACAGTTGCTATGCCCATCTCTGCCAGTAGGTACTATAATGTTGTAAATGTTGGAGCGTATGTACGAGCTGGATTGTTTTATGTTGGCTCAGACAATCTTGGGGGGTTTCTAACGGCTAAAAAAACCAACGGATTTAATTTTTATACTGGATTTAATTGGCCCATTCATCACAAAAGACGTCTTGATGCTGATGGTGATGGTGTTTCTGACAATTTTGATAAATGTCCGGATTTGGCAGGAACAAAATACACAGAAGGTTGCCCAGATGCAGATGGCGACAAAGTTAGAGATAGCGATGATCTATGTCCGAATGAATTTGGCACTAAAAGAACAAATGGATGCCCTGATGAAGATGAAGACGGCTTAGCAGGAGCAGATGATTTATGCCCAAATGCATACGGCTCTAAGAATCAACAAGGTTGCCCCGATAGCGATGGTGATGGCCTCCATGACGGAGTTGATAAATGCCCAAATCAAGCAGGCGAAAAACGCTTTGATGGTTGTCCAGAAGCATATGCAGAAAATCCAAAGAAAGACGATATAAACGAAACTGAGCCTAAGGTAGAGAAACCAAAAAAGGAAGAACCAAAAGATACTAAAATCATTGTAAAATCACCACCAACAACCGACTCTAGTAAGTTTGAAAATTGGGATTTTGCAAGCTATGAATATTGGCCAGTGCTTGGTGCTTACAACGATATTCGGTGGGCACAAGAATTACAATTGCGATTAAAAAATAAATTGAATGTAACCGTTGGCATAGAAACGATACCTGGAGTAAGTAAATATTACGTAACGCTAGGCAAAGCAAAAAGCATAGCGGAAGCACAAGAAATTCAAAAGATTCTTGATATACCAGCAGTAAACAACGAATTAAACGGCAGTCTCTGGTGGAAAAAAGTTGTTAAATAACTCTTCTTGTTTCGTTAAATTAATTTGTAAGCTGTTAGTAACCAGCAGCTCCAGCTATTTGCATGTCTTTCACATGGATGGTTAACACGGGAGTATTTGCCTTGTTAACTAACTGTTGTGCGTAATGACCCATAAAAAATCCTGTTTCAGATTCTCTTTCACTCATAATAGCAATTAAATCTGCATCTATTTCTTGAGCGTAATCAACACAAGCATCTGCAATATTTTTATTGGATACATCTTTTATGGTATGATCCACTTCATGATCGTCACAATATTTTGCTACTTGATCTGCATAAATTTTTAAGCGGAAAGCCACAGCAGGATCATTGTCTTTGTGTACAATAGCAATGTGAATTTTGGATCCGTATGATTTTGCAAGTTCAACTGTCAAGGGTACTTTTTGACGAGTTTCACTAGAATCACCTAATGGCAGAACAATGTTTTTAAATCCTCTGTTAGGAAAATCTTGCGGGAAGATAAGAACAGGGCATCTCGATCCTGAAAGAACTTTAAAGGCATTTCCACCAATCCAATCTGGATCTCGTTCTTTGCTTCCGTGGGTACCCATTACAATCAAGTCTGCATCTAATGCTTTTTCAAGCATCAAGATTTCTTTATAAGGCTTACCTGTTTTCTCAACAAAACCGTATTCACCATTTGTATCCTTCATAATTTCTTCAATCTGAGATTTCACAAGGCCTTCTGGAGACTTGTGAGGGTTTACGTTTAGGATAGTAAGTTTGGCGTTGTGTTTTTTGCTAAGGCTAACAGCTAATCTTAGAGCAACTTTACTTGCTTCGGACGGGACGTAGGCGGCAATTATTTGAGTAAAACGTGTTTGCATATAGTTTCTGGTTTAATACTTATCAAAGTTAATACAAAAAAATAAAATGTCTTTCCTAACTAAGTGAATGAGGAAAGTAGAAATTAAAAACCAAGTAACCTCTGTTTTAAGAAGTGCTAACAGAATAATTTTTCAATTGGTATATTTGAATAAATAGACGAATTATTTAGTTGGGTTGTTATAAACTATATCATAGGTATTTCAGAAACGACAAGCTACCATTTTATACTGGAATTGAACTTTCGAGATTAAATAAATTCGAAGCTGATTGCAATCATCATCCTTTTGGGATGACAATAAAAGATCGTTCTTGGAAGGACACTTCTTTTAATTATAG
>CBDUEX010000016.1:0-11799 GCA_965366305.1 uncultured Bacteroidia bacterium
CATTCTCAATTGAGGACTACCCCAACTGCTTTTGTTATTGATTAATTTTATAAAACCACGAATCATTTGCTCGGCAGCTTCAAAATCGGCAATAACTCCATCTTTTAACGGACGGATTGTTTTAATGTCTTCATGGGTTTTTCCATGCATCTTTTGAGCTTCAGTTCCAATGGCAATAACTTCCTTGGTAGTTCTGTTAATTGCAATAATTGAAGGCTCATCCACAACAAGTTTGTCTTTATGGATAATTAAGGTATTTGCGGTACCTAGGTCAATGGCTAACTCCTGAGTTAAAAAATTAAAAATTCCCATTTTTATTGGAATAGATTATGCTTAAATATTAGTGGTGGCAAAAGTATTGATTTATTAGGGTAAATAAGAATGAAACTACTTAAAATTCAAGCTACTAGAACAACTTGTTGATATAGTCGATGAGTGCATCTTACACAAGTTTGTACAATTTTGTCCAATGATAATATTTTTATCCTTTTATTGATATTTTTTTTATCTATATTCGCAGTCTAATTTATTCACTATGTATTTCGATCGCAACATCAAACTTCTTCGTACTAAAAAAGGATTATCACAACAAGATTTGTCCGAATCTCTAGAATTAACTCGCTCAAAATTAAACAGTTACGAGAGAGGCGTGCAGCCTCCTTTTAACATTCAAATTGACATTGCAGACTACTTTAATGTAACACTTGATGGTTTAGTAAGGCATGATTTATCGAAGCTTACACACTTTAAGTTGTCACAAATTTTAAAAGGTAGTGAGGCGGATATACGAGGTCGGAAACTTCGTTTGCTTACTGTGAGCGTAGATGCCAATGAAGATGAAAATATAGAAATTGTGAGCATGAAAGCACAAGCTGGTTATACAGGAGGATATTCTGACCCAGAATTTATTGAAACTCTTCCTAAATTTAAACTTCCATTTCTTCCTAAAAACAGAACCTATCGTAGTTTTCAAATTAAAGGAGATAGCATGCCTCCAGTTAGTGAAGGCTCGTGGGTAACTGCTAGTTATCTACAAGATTGGAATGATATAAAAGATGGCGAAAATTATATTGTGGTAACTAAAGATGAAGGCATCGTATTTAAACGCTTGTAAAATAAAATAAAGAACGAACAAATCATTACACTAGTGAGTACGAATAGTGCTTATGCTCCGTACACCTTGCTCATCGACCAAGTGCTTGAGATTTGGAAGTTCGAAACCTGGAATGGATTTGAAGTATAATTACTTAAAACTACTTTTTGTCTTATACTTGACGAACTTCTAGCAACTACATCCATGAAAAGAAAGATATATTTACTTAGCATTACGCTTCTGGCATTTGGCTCTTGCTCTCAACCAACAAATGAAGACGAAAACAATAGCAATGTTGAACAAACTTCTAATTCATCAAACGATGCTATGGAGCTTGGCGAAAACGAGATTCAGGAATATGGTTTAATAACACAAATTGAAGATGGTATTTATCCCATGTATATCGTAACCATGGAGTTACCAGAACGTAAAATTACACGTGATTTTAACTTGAACATTGAAGCAATCTCACAAAACGCAGAAGACATACCTCAATTGGTTGGCAATTATGCAACAATTCATTACACTAGCATTTTTGAGAGCAACCTGCTTGATCTTCAATTAAATGGAAAATCAGTTTTAGGACGTCAAGTAGCGTTAAACGATTCAAGTTTTAAGAAGGTAACGGGAACACTTAAAGGGGCAACAGCTCTTACTCCAGGAGACCTTCCTGGCAATATTTCTGTAATTAATAAGGATGGTAAGATTGAATTATTCCCATGTTATATTACCTCAGAAATTGTGGCAATCAACGAACAAGAAGTAACTGCTATTTATAACGAGCGTGGTGTAGAAACCATAACATACATTAAGGCGGTTAAGGAATAGTTTCTTCGCTAAGTCAATGCCTTCAACAAATTAAAAAGCCCCTCACCGAAGTGAGAGGCCTTTATAAACTACTACTACGTCAGTTTCTTTTATTTATCGAGGCGAATGGCATACGCTTCTTTTTCACCATTGCTCGTAACACCTTCAATTAAAACAGCCCCTTCTTTATCTTTTAATGCTCGTTCAACATCTTGGGTCGTATGCATAGGTGTTTTATCGATGTGTGTAATCACAAAACCAGCAGGAATACCTTTCTTTTTCAATTCTCCACTTCCCAATTTTGCTATTTTAACTCCGTTTCTGATTTTCAATTCCAATCGTTCGTCTCGCGATAAATTCTCGATTTCTGCTCCCAACACTTTCTTCTCTTCTCGTGCAATGGAAGTATCAATTTTCTTATCACCATCTTTCGACAATAAGGTGGTTACGATTTCCTTTCTCTTGCCATCGCGAACAACAGTAACTGTTACTTTGTCTCCTGGATGATATTTACTTATTTGCTCTTGTAATACAGAAGATTTGTCAACAACAACTCCGTTAATTTCAGTGATAACATCACCATCTTTAATTCCTGCTTTGTCTGCAGCTCCGCCGTCAGAAACACTTGGAATATACACACCCGTTAATTCTTTCAATCCTTTTTCATCTGCAAGCTCTTGTGTAATATCTTGAATTCTAACTCCTAATATTGCTCGTTTTACCTCGCCGTAATCACTTAAATCTTTAATGATTTTCTTCGCAAGATTGATGGGAATAGCAAAAGAATACCCAGAGTATGAACCTGTTTGTGAAGCAATTGCTGTATTAATACCAATTAGTTCTCCTTTTGTATTCACTAATGCACCTCCACTGTTTCCGGGATTTACTGCTGCATCCGTTTGTATAAAATTCTCAATTGCATACTCACCGCCTTTTTGTCTCAATAAATTAATATTTCTTCCCTTTGCACTTACTATACCTGCAGTTACGGTGCTAGTTAAATTAAATGGATTTCCAACTGCAACTACCCATTCTCCAATTCTAAGCTCATCGCTATTTCCTAAATTTAAGAAAGGCAAATTGTTATCTTCAATTTTTAAGAGTGCTAAGTCCGTTTCTGGATCAGTTCCTAATACTTCAGCAACATATTCTCTTTTGTCATCCAAAATTACTTCCACTTTTGTTGCTCCTTCAATCACATGATTATTTGTTACAATGTATCCATCTTTTTTGATGATAACACCAGAACCAGTAGCTACTTGCGGTCCCCGTTGCTGAGGAAACATTGGTCCATTAAAGAAATCCTCAAAAGGATTGTATTGCTGCTGAGGACTTACACTTGATTTAATTGTAGACTTGATATGCACAACAGCCGGAGTTGAAACCTCAGCTACTGAAACAAAATCAAGTTGAGGAACATCTGCCAATTTTTCAGCCAATGTAAATTTGGCATTTTGATGTTCTTGAAAACTTTGTGGAGCAGATTCGTTCGTAAACAGTTTGTTAAAGCCTAGAGCTACCAACCCTCCAACAACGGCTATAGCCAAGATGCTTAATGCTTTTTTTGCAGTCATATTTAGTGTCATATTTATTCTATTTTTCTATTACAATTTTTGTTCCAAATAATGCATCCAACTAGATGTTTAAAAAAGCATCTTTATTTTCATTAAATTTGAATGCAATTTACAAATCATTATTGATGTATATAACGGCTGAAACCCAATTTTCGTTACCTGCCATTTACCTTTCTCGATTAATGCGTATTAACTATCTACAAAATGTTCGGTATTAATAAACTCACCGACCATAGCGTATTAGAAAGAATGAAGCAAGGTGATGAGCAAATGCTTGTTCACTTGTACAAACAACATCATACAATGGTAAAAAACTTTGTACTTAAAAATAGTGGAGATGAAAATGTGGTAGATGACATCCTTCAAGATACTGTAATTGCAGTATGGAAGAATGTCCACAAACCAGACTTCATGCTTCAAGCGAAGCTAAGCACTTATGTGTTAGCTATTGCAAAAAACTTGTGGTTTAAAGAATTAAAAAAGCGTTCTAGATTTAAATTGGTAGATGAAACCAACCATTTAAATACACCAAGTGAAGAAATGAAATTGAATATGGATAAATCCATAATTATTCAATTAGTAGAGGAGATGGATGAGACATGCAAAAAACTCCTATCTTACTTTTATTTCGATGGATTTAACAATGTGCTTATTGCCGAAAAGCTGGGTTTTGCAAATGCAAATACTGTAAAATCTAAAAAGTACCAATGTTTTAAGAAACTACAGGCTACCGTAGTTGGAAAATATAAAAAAGAAGACCTACTTTAATGGTAAAGGAAGAAACATATCATTTAATTAATGAGTATCTCAATGGAGAGCTTAAGGGTAGAGCTTTGGATAAATTTAAGAGCGATCTTAAGACTGACAAAAAGCTGCAAAAGGCATTGGCTTCACAAGAGGCCATAATTGATTCTATACGTACTTTTAGAGAAGCAGAATTAAAAAGTAATTTACAAGCTAACTTAACAAAATCAAGAACCTTTGTTATAGGTAGAAGTTTTAAAATGGCATTGGCATCTGCTGCAGTGATAACATTGGTTGTTTCTGCATTTTTTGTGCTTAGACCTTATATGAACTCATCTAAAGATACGATGACTAACGAGGTTGATACAAGCGATCAAGAATTACCCGTTTTAGAAAACACTTCCCCTTCGGATGAACTAACCCAAGTAGATACGCAAACCATTGCAATTGCTGAAAACACAAAATCCGAAGAACTATTAGACCTTGCAGAAGAACTGGAAGCACCTACTTTGGAAGTTGTTGACGATGATAGTGATATTGATGAAGAAAAATCAGAGCAAGATGAGATACAAACTCCTGAAGAAGCCCGTCTAAAAAAAGCCATCCCAACAGCTACAGATGCTAAAGACGTGAATGGTGACGATGCAATTCAAGATTATGAAGTGAAGTCTGATATGCTTCTTAGTAATAAGAAATACAGAGTAGTTGCCATAAGTCCAAATTTTAGCACCGTTAAAGAAACAACAGCCAGTACAGCAAAACGTGCCGACTCAAAAGCAAAAGAGACGGACAAAGCAGATAGTGACAAGGAAGAAGCAACAAGAGCAGCTCCGACTACAACATCCATACGAAGCATAGAAGTTGAACACTGGAAATCGGTGGTAAACTACAAAGGGTATAACTACGACGGAACCAAAGTGAAACTTTACGGAGTAAGTGAAAATACGAATTTAGAATTTAAAGAATTAGACAATCGCCTGTATGTTAAAATTGAAGGCAAGCAATACTTCATGGAAAGAAATAAAGACTATAAAAGACTAGTTGAAGTTACCAATCCAGCTTTGCTTAATGTATTAAATGACTAAGAAAATTCTATTTTATAAATACCAAGGAACTGGTAACGACTTTATTATCACTTCTGACATTTTCAATCTGACCACAGCTCAAATACAACGTCTTTGTGATCGTAAATTTGGTATTGGTGCTGACGGTGTAATCGTAATGAAAAAGGAAAGTGATGCCGATTTTGATATGATGTACTACAATGCAGATGGATCCGAAAGTTTTTGTGGGAATGGCAGTAGATGTGCTGTTATGCATGCTCACTATCTTGGATGGATTACCACTTCTTGTTTGTTCAATTCTAATGATGGGCAACATGAAGCTAGCATTGATAACAAGCTTGTGAAACTTAAAATGCACGATGTTTCAGCAATAGGTTCCAACGGTCAAGATTACGTTGCAAACACAGGATCACCTCACTATGTGCAGTTTACAAATTCTCTAAATTTCGACATCGTTTCAACTGCTAAAGAAATTCGATATTCCAACGAGTTTAAAGAAAAAGGCATCAATGTAAATTTCGTATTATCTGGTGATGATGCTCTACAAATTCGCACCTATGAACGAGGAGTTGAAGACGAAACACTAAGTTGCGGAACGGGTGTTACCGCATCTGCACTTGCTGAATATGTGAAGAACAATATTCAAGAAACAGACTACTATCGAAAAGTAGAAACTCAAGGAGGATTGCTCGCTGTTAGTTTTACAAAGACTAATTTAGGATTTCAAAACGTTTACTTAATTGGGCCTGCTGTTCAGGTTTATAGTGGCGAAATCGAATTATGATAAAATGGATTAAAAGACTCTTTATACTTGGCATACTTGCAATAACTGCTATCCTCTTTCTAAATCAATATGTTGTTTGGAAAACAAAAAATCTAACATTTGATTCGTCAACCGATATTACAACCAAAAAAGTTGCTTTGGTTTTAGGCACGAGCAAATATGTTGGAAATGGAACAACCAATTTGTTTTACAAGTACCGAATTGATGCTGCAGTTAAACTCTATACTGAAGGTAAAATCAAATTTATTTTGATAAGCGGTGACAATGGTACACATCGTTACAACGAACCCAAAACAATTAAAGCTGATTTAATTGCTCGAGGAATTCCAGAAGAAGTTATTTTCTTAGACTACGCTGGTTTTAGAACATTGGATTCTATTGTGCGATGCAAAAAAGTATTTGGAGAAACTGACATTATTGTTATCTCGCAAAAATTTCACAATGAACGAGCTATCTATCTTGCTCAATCGTATGATATGACAGCTATTGGGTACAATGCAACAGATATTACGGGACGCTATGGCATTAGAACCCATATAAGGGAATATGCTGCTCGTGTTAAGATGTTTATCGATATCTGGGTGGGCAAAGAACCCAAATTTTTAGGCGAAAAGATTACTATTGAACAGAAAACGGTAACAGAAGAAGAGTCTAATTCAAACAGCTTAAACTAAGATTAAGTTATTTAAGATTTACGTCCAATGCATCTCGAAGTGCATTTCCAAGAAAATTAAAACTCATAACAAGAAGCATAATACACAAGCCCGGTATTATTGCAAGGTAAGCTGCATCAAAAACAATGTAGTTATAATGTTCTTTTATCATACTACCCCAACTTGGCATTGGTGGCTGAACTCCTAAGCCTAGAAAACTCAATCCCGCTTCTAATAAAATTGCAGATGCAAAGTTTGCCGCACACACCACAATAATAGGTGCCATTATATTGGGTAAGATATGCTTAAAAAGAATCCGGATATTCCCAAAGCCCAACACTTTAGCCGCTTGAATGTATTCCATCTCTTTTATCTGCAATACTTGACCTCTCACGATACGTGCAAGCTCTACCCACATACTTAAACCAATGGCCAAAAAAACTTGGTACAGGCCTTTCTCTTGAAAAGCGAAACTTATTGCAATTGCAATTAACAAGCTTGGCAAACTCCAAACAACGTTAATTAGCCAAAGAATAACGGTATCAACCCATCCACCAAAATAGCCCGATAACAATCCCAAAGTGGTGCCAATTATTAAGGTAATTAGAACCGACATAAACCCTACCAACAATGAAATTCGGGCTCCTATTACAATTCTACTTAATACATCTCTTCCATACCTATCGGTTCCCAACCAAAACGTTCTTGATTTAACATAATCACGATTCCAGTTGGTTTCATCCAACTTAGTTGAAGGTAAGTTTTGCCAAACGAGAACTCCGTTTTTGGCAAACTTGGCGAAGCTATCTGGATAAGCAATTTGAGCTACGGGTGTATAGTTATATTGGTTTGGAACGCCACTAACTAATTTTGTAAATACCGTGGCATTTGCAACGTTGTTCTCTTGATTTTCACGTAACATTAACACCTTAAAACCAGGTTTCTGTAAGGCAATTTCTAAATGAATATCGTTTGTTTTTGGAGTAGAGTCCGGTGTAATTAAGTAGCCAAGAAGCGAAATAACAACGAGGAATGAGATAAAAATAAAACCTGCTAAACCTAGGCTATTCTTTGCTATCTTTTTTATCATTCAGGTAATTTATTTCCAATGCTGTCATCACAGCCATGAAGCTATACAATGGTACAGCAATTTTATCAAAATCTGAATAATTGTTAAGCACCCCGTGTACAAAATAGGTAACAAGGCCTAAGAATACCGCCAAGCTAATGTACTTTGCTGAGCCCGATAGTGTTCGATACTGTTTATAACCTAACACAAAGACAGTTAAAACGATTAATACCCAAAATACAGCACCTAGCATACCACTTTCAGATAGCGGCCTTAAATACTCTGAATGCACGCCTCCCAAGGTTCCCGTATTTGTGCTGATGATTGTCATTTCATGAGGCAATTGAAACTGACCATATTGAAAAGTGTATGTTCCTGGACCAAAACCTACAATAGGTTTCTCTTCCCACATGCGAATTGCACAACCCCATCTGTTCAATCGTTCCAGATTTGAAGGATCGGAACTTACATTGGAAACAGATTGTAGGTGATTCTCGATGTTATCATCCGATTCATTTTTGTTTCTAGAAAGATCAGTGAGCAGGTTATCCATGTTATATAACAGTCCACCTACTGCTACAATTCCAAGAACAATCATGTGTTTTAAGCGAATTCCAAGCCTCAGCGTTAAGTATACCCCAAGTGAAACAACCAAGCTTACCCACGCAGCTCGCGTAAATGACAAGGCTACTGCAAGTACAATAAATAGAAATAAGGCAAAGCAAAATACTCTAAACGGAACTGAATAGTTCACCTTTTGACCGTGTAAAGCAAACACAAATAGAATTGGAGCCACAAACGAAATACATGCTGCATACATTCCATGATCAGGCAAAAACGGCCTCATGGCAGTATAGGCATGTCCTCTAGAAAAAGAGCCCAGTGAGTGATTGTAGAGTGTATATGCTGCAAGCAGTACAACTGATATTGTAAAACACCACAAGAATATTTTTATTACTCGTTCGGTCCTAAAAAAACGTAGAGCTAAAAAATAAAACACCACTAAATACCATGTCTTAGACAATAAATACTTGAACGAAATTAGAGGCATAGAACTGGTTAAAGAAGTAATCAGCATCCAGCCCAAATCAGCTAAAAGCAATACAGATAAGAAAATTTTTAATTCTACAAAGCTTACTTTTTTGGTGTGTAGCAGCTTAACTAATATCCCAATCAATAGTAGAATAATGAGTGGTTCTGTTGGCATACTAAGATTAACACTTGACCATCGTTCTTCTAATAAATGGACAGATAATGGGGTGCTAAACGCAAGTAAATAAAGAATGTATTTTGGCTTAACTACTAGCACATAACAAAGTGCTAAAACAACAGGTAAGCCTAAAATCGGATAAAAGTCAAACGCAATGGCCCCAATGCAAATAGCAATAAATACGATTGCAATGAGATACAGTTTTTTTATATCAGCGACAAAGTTCACTACTTTTTAAGCAGACTCATTTGATTTAAAACTACCAAAACCAAAACGCTTAGAAAAAGTGTAGATGCAGTTACGAGCAATACGAGTAATGACCGTATTGGATATGACTTCTTCTCCGGAACAGCTCCAACGGTTAGAATAAATTTTTGAGGCAAGGTCTTCTCTACATCCACTCGCGATTTTTCAAACTTTTTTCTTAATTGGCTTAAACTTTCAAGTTCCAAGATTAATGTTTCGTTAAGATAAGTAAACTCACCGGCATATTTTGCCAATTTATTTTGTTCTTCTCGAAGCATTTTGCCTCTTGGTGTACTCACACCTGTTTTATAGATTTCTTCAGAAATTGCACGAGATTGCTCTTCATAGTTGGTGATTCCTTTGTTCCCTAAATCCTTAAGGCTAGTTCTAAGATCCCAAACTTCTTTTTCTTTTGCTTTGTATTGATCTTCTACTATTTGAAGTGCTTCTAAGGCAACCTGATGTTGAATCTCCGTTTTTACGCTATCGTAAATTTCTCCAATTCCATTTGCAATTTCCGCTGCCTTTTCTGGGCTTTCGTCCATAACACTAATTGCAACTGCAAGATGTCGGGTTCTACTAAACTCAATGTTCGATCTCATTTCATCACCTAAATCGGTACGTGGGCTCTTCCCTTTTGGATCGATGTTGTAATGGTTCATCAAATCGAAATTTTTGATGATTCGATTCTGTAATGCAGAAGAATTTAACAGCTGCAATGCGTTTTCTGCCTCTTCTTCTTCTCCAAATGCCAATGGATCAGCCTCTCTTTTATTGAGGTCGGTAAACATGGCATTACCAATTGAATTAATGGTTGTGGGATAGAATACTACCTCCGACTTATATTTCGGTTTGATGATAAATGGAGCTGTGAAAATTGCCGTTAATACTGCGGCAATTAATCCGATTATCATTAGGTGCTTTTTGTACTTCCAGATTAAGGAAATGACATCAACGAAGTTGAAATCAAACTCTTTGTTTTGGCTCATTCGGTAAATTTAATAAAGCGGCAAAGTTAAGTTAATCAGTACAATTAAATCATTTTCTAATCATTGACTTTAGATGTTTCTTCTCAAATAGCTTGAAAAGATATATAACCAATAAAATTGTAAGTGAAATCATTAGTAAATGAACGAGCACATTTTCAAAATATTGTTTGCCAAAAATGATTACGTTAATCAACAGTATTAATCCGACAAACTGCTTCATTAATTCCTTCTTAATTATGGTGAATCGAATTTTGCGATATGCAATTTGGTAGCATAAACCACCGAATAACAATTGGCTTGTAATGGTTGCAATTGCAGCTCCAGTAGCACCATAAATTGGAATTAAGATTGAATTCAGTATCAAGTTAATGACCAAGGTTACGAAGGCTGCAATGTTCAGTTGTTTCAGGCTAAGCATCGCTGTAAGCAAGGTGCCATAAACCAGCACCATAGCTGAGCCTATAAAACCAAACATTAATATACCAAATGCTGTAATACTATCCGCTGTAGCTTTCTGAGGGTAAAGAATTTCCATCATCTCCCTTTGATAAGCAAAACAAATACACGCTGTAGTAATTCCTATGGTAAACAACAGCTTAAACGTGTACGTTGAAACTCTATCAATCACTTCTTTGTTGACCATATTTTTACTAAAAAATGGAAGTAGCACACCGCTAAATATTTGTGCAAACATCAACAAAGCATAAAACAATCGGTATCCCAATGCATATTCTCCCGCTTTACTATCCCCTACCAAACTTTTGAGCATAACGCTATCCACATAGTTGTACAATCCCATTAGTGTGATAAGCAAGGCAAATGGCCAAGACTGTTTAAGTAATGGTATAATTTTATTGAGGTTGAAAGATATTTTTATTTCCTTGAGGTGATTGGCTAAAAAAATAATAAGCACCACTAAAACTAAACTTACGCCAATTATCTGAGCCCAAATGAAATTATTAATATTTAATTTCAGCGTATCAATACCACCCCATAACAATACAGAACACAAGCTAATTACGACTACGCGATCGAGCACCATAAAAACACCATCCCACTTAAACTTTTGCAAGCTTGCTACAATGGTTCTTAAATACTGATTAAAGGAAGTAACAGTTTGCAAAATGCAAAGCATTGCAAGAATGGCAAACTCTGAAGAATTATATCCCAATATGCTGCCTACCAAAAAAACAATGATGGAATAAACAACAGCGAGTAGAATTTTTAAACCAATTATATTTCCGGAGATGGAAGCAATCTTTCTATTGTCTCGTGATACTTGAGTTGTGTTATATCCATTTAACCCAAGATCTAGGATGATAAAAAACATCAGGCTAAAGTTAAATAAAGCAAAATAGTTTCCATATACATCTTGCGGCAGTGCATTTTGAACGGCTCTATCAATTAATAAAATCCAAATCGGCTTGATAAGCAAGTTTAAAAACTGCATAAAAGCGATGTCAGATAGATACTTCTTCAACATGTTTTAGTCTACTATGGTATTGGAAGCTAAAGCCGCTTTCCTTGTTTTCATTAATAAGAAGAATCCTGCAATAAAGAATGACA
>CBDUEX010000017.1:0-11758 GCA_965366305.1 uncultured Bacteroidia bacterium
ACTATTTATCAAAGGAACTTTAATTAAATTCTTTTTGGCATCTTCAATACCTTTTTGAATAGCATCAATTACCTCACCAGCTTTTCCTAAGCCATGACCAACAATACCGTTACCATCACCAACTACAACAATCGCGTTGAAGCTAAAGGTTCTACCCCCTTTGGTAACTTTCGCTACTCTGTTTATATTCACAACCGTCTCTTTTAATTCAAGATCCGTTGTTTTAATTTGTTTTAATGTTTGCGTTGCCATAATTTTAGAATTTTAATCCTCCTTCTCTTGCTCCTTCAGCTAAATTTTTCACTCTTCCGTGATATAAGTAACCGTTTCTATCAAATTTTACTTGCTCAATACCATTAGCTGTTGCTTTTTCAGCAATTGCTTTCCCAACCTCTTTTGCTACTTCCGTTTTTGTTCCTTTGGTAACCGCTTGAGAAGATGTAGCTACCAATGTAGCACCTTTTGTATCATCTATAATTTGAGCATAGATAGCTTTGTTACTGCGATAAACACATAACCTAGGCACATCTGCTGTACCCAAAACCTTGCTTCTAATTCTCGCTTTGATTTTGGCTCTTCTATTTGCTTTATTCTTAATCATAATGCTCTTTTCTTAATTATTTAGCTGCTGTTTTACCTGCTTTTCTTCTTAGTTGCTCACCAACATACTTGATACCTTTACCTTTATATGGCTCTGGTGGTCTTAAGCTTCTAAGCTTCGCTGCTACTTGTCCAACTAATTGTTTGTCAATACTTTCAAAAGTTACCTTAGGTGGTTGACCTTTTACAGATTCTGCTGATACTGAAACTTCAGCTGGAATTTGCATAAAAATTGTATGAGAATAACCTAAGTTCAATTCCAACAATTGACCAGAAACTGTGGCTCTATAACCAACACCTACTAACTCTTGCTCTGTTTTAAACCCTTCAGTTACACCAATAATCATATTGTTGATCAAAGAACGATAAAGACCATGTTTTGCTTTATGCTCTTTTGTTTCGTCTTGACGTTCTACAATAACATTGCCATCTTCAACCTTAACATCTACCAAATCAATGGCCTGAGTAAGCTCTCCCTTTGGTCCTTTAGCAGTTACTATTCCGTTGTCAACTTTAAGTTCAACACCGGTTGGTAATGCAATTGGATTATTTCCTATTCTTGACATTTTATTAATTTAATTCTTTTCTTTCTTATGATACGTAGCAAAGAACCTCTCCACCTACGTGTTTTACTCTTGCTTCTTTATCCGTCATTACTCCTTGAGAAGTTGACACAATAGCAATACCTAAACCATTAAGAACACGAGGTAACTCTTCAGCACTCTTGTATTGTCTTAATCCTGGCTTACTTACTCTTCTTAACTCTCTAATTGCAGAAAGTTTAGTTGTAGGATGATATTTAAGTGCAATTTTTATTGTTCCTTGAGGACCTGCTTCATCAAACTTGAAGTTTAAGATGTAGCCTTTGTCAAAAAGAACTTCAGTCATTGCTTTTTTAATATTAGAAGCTGGAATATCAACAATTCTGTGATTTGCCTTAATTCCGTTTCTTAATCGTGTTAAATAATCTCCTATTGGATCTGTAATTTTACTCATCTTCTTACCAACTTGCTTTTGATACTCCTGGGATAAGGCCTTTTGAAGCCATTTCTCTAAATACGTTTCTAGAGATTCCAAAATCTCTCATATAACCTCTTGGTCTGCCAGTTGCAGAACATCTATTTCTTAATCTAGTTGGAGATGCATTTCTAGGAAGCTTTTGCAATCCTTCGTAGTCTCCAGCTTCTTTTAGAGCAGCTCTTTTAGACGCATACGTTTTAACCGCATGTTCTCTTTTTCGCTGTCTCGCTTTCATTGATTCTTTTGCCATCTTTCTTAATTCTTTGTAAATGGTAATCCTAATTCTGTTAATAAACTATGGCACTCAACATCTGTTTTTGCTGTCGTAACAAAAGTGATATCCATACCATTTAATTTCGATACTTTATCGATGTCGATCTCTGGGAAAATAATTTGCTCTGGAATACCCATTGTATAATTACCTCTACCATCAAATCCTTTATCGCTAATTCCTTTAAAATCTCTTACACGAGGTAAAGAAACAGAAACCAACCTATCAAGGAATTCGTACATTCTATCTCCTCTCAAAGTAACTCTACATCCAATAGCCATATCTTCTCTCAACTTAAAGTTAGAGATTGCTTTCTTAGAATACGTAGGAACTGCTTTTTGACCTGCAATTGTTGACATTTCAACTACTGCGGTATCTACTAATTTTTTATCAGCAACACCGGCTCCAATACCTTGATTTAAACAGATTTTTGAAAGCTTAGGAATTTGCATAACATTTTTGTAGCCATGCTTTTCCTTCAACTTGGTTAAAAGATCTGTTTCGTATGTTGTTCTTAATCTTGGTTTCATTTTAATTCTTTATAAAATCGCCTGTTTTCTTTGAGTATCTCTGCAATTTTCCTTGCTCGTTTCTTTTTCTTCCAATACGAGTAGGTTCTCCATTCACTACTACTTGTAACTTGCTAACTCTAATAGCAGATTCAAGTTTCACAATAGAACCATTTGGATTGTCTGCATCTGGTTTTCTGTGCTTTGTAACCATGTTAACTCCATCAACAATGGCCGTACCTTCTTTAAGGTTTACAAGCTTAATTTCACCTACTTTGTTTTTATCGTTTCCAGAAAGAACTTTTACGTTATCTCCCTTTTTTACGTGTAACTTCGGTATTTTGTTAAATTTACGTTTCATGGCTTATAATACTTCTGGTGCTAATGATACAATTTTCATGAATTTCTTGTCTCTCAACTCTCTAGCTACTGGGCCAAAAATACGTGTTGCTCTTGGCTCATCTGTAGCCGTAAGTAACACACATGAGTTATCATCGAAACGAATATAAGATCCATCAGATCTTCTAAATTCTTTTCTTGTTCTCACAACAACAGCTCTAGAAACAGTACCTTTTTTCATGTTTCCTGCTGGCATTGCATCCTTTACAGTTACAATAATTTTGTCTCCAACACTTGCGTATCTTCGTTTGGTTCCACCAAGCACTCTAATACAAAGTACTTCTTTGGCACCGCTATTATCTGCAACTTTTAATCTTGATTCTTGTTGTATCATCTTATTTCGCTCTTTCTACAATTTCAACTAATCTCCAACGCTTGTCTTTACTCAAAGGTCTCGTTTCCATTATGCGTACAACATCATTTTCGTTGCACTCATTTTTTTCATCGTGAGCCTTAAAGCTAGAAGTTGACTTAACGAACTTCTTGTACTTTGGATGTTTCACCTTACGTTCAACAGTAACAGTGATGGTTTTTTCCATTTTGTTACTTTTAACCGTACCTACTATTTCTTTTCTACTATTTCTTTCCATTTTCTAAGCGTTTGAATTTTCAACTCTACGTCTGTTAATCTCCGTTAAAAATCTAGCAATAGTTTTTCTAGCCACTCTTATTTTGTGCGGGTTTTCCACTGGCGAAACAGCGTGACTGAATCTTACTTTTTGCAACTGAGCTCTCTCGTCTCTCAACGTTAAGTGAAGCTCTTTTTCAGTCATATTTTTAATATCTTGATACTCCATAACTATACACTATAATCTGGTCTTACTACAAATTTTGTTGTAACTGGAAGTTTCTGTGCAGCTAATCTCATTGCTTCTCTAGCAATTTCTTCACTAACACCGTCTACTTCAAACATTATCGTTCCTGGCTTAATAACTGCTACCCAATATTCTGGAGAACCTTTACCTTTACCCATACGTACTTCAGCAGGCTTTTTTGTTATAGGCTTATCTGGGAATAATCTGATCCAAACTTTTCCCTCTCTTTTCATATAACGATTAAGAGCAATTCTGGCTGCTTCAATTTGACGTGAAGTAATCCAATGTGGTTCTAATGATTTTAAACCAAAATCACCAAATTCGATTCTGTGCCCTCTTCCAGCAACACCTTTTACTCTGCCTTTCTGACGTTTTCTATATTTAACTCTTTTTGGAGATAACATAATTCTTACTTATTAATTCTTCTTCTATTATTTCCTTGATGTCCACCTGGTCTTCTTCTTTCTTTTTGCTTAGGATTACCCATCCCCATATTTATAGAAAGATCTCTTTTACCAAATACTTCTTCTTTAAAAATCCACACTTTTACTCCAATTTTTCCATAAACTGTAAGTGCTTCAGTTAAAGCATAATCAACATCAGCTCTAAATGTATGCAAAGGAATTCTTCCTTCTTTAAACTGTTGTGTTCTTGCCATTTCCGCTCCGTTAAGTCTACCAGAAACCATTATCTTGATTCCTTGAGCACCCATTCTCATTGAAGAAGCGATTGCCATTTTAATAGCTCTCTTAAAGTTTACTCTTCCTTCAATTTGTTGTGCAATTGACTGACCAACTAACATTGCGTCTAATTCTGGTCTCTTCACTTCGAAGATGTTAATCTGAACATCCTTCTTAGTTAATTTCTTAATCTCTTCTTTTAGTTTATCAACCTCAGAACCACCTTTACCAATTACAATTCCCGGACGAGAAGTGTGCACAGTAATGATTATTCTTTTAAGCATTCTCTCAATTAAAATCTTTGAGATACCACCTCTTGGTATTCTAGCTACTAGGTATTTTCTGATTTTATTGTCTTCGGCAAGTTTTTCGCCAAATTCTTTACCACCATACCAGTTGCTTTCCCAACCTCTAATGATACCTAATCTTAAACCTATTGGATTTACTTTTTGTCCCATTTTATTCTACTTCAGATTTTGCTTCAGTTTCAACTTCTTTCTCTATTGTATCAACAACAAGAGTAATATGATTAGATCTCTTTCTAATTCTATGTGCTCTACCTTGAGGTGCAGGTTGAATTCTTTTTAGCATTCTTCCTGAATCCACCATTACACTTTTTACAATAAGTCCGGTTTCTTCATCCACTCGCTCGTCGTTTACTTGCTGCCAGTTAGAGATTGCAGACTTCAAAAGTTTTTCAACTTTCTCAGCATAAATTCTCTTTTGACTAAACTTAAGAACGTTAAGAGCATCTTCCACTCGTTGTCCTCTTATTTGATCAACTACCAGTCTCATTTTACGAGGAGACATTGAACAATTGTTTAATTTAGCTATTGCTTCCATCTTTATTTCTTAGCTTGGTGTCCCTTAAATGTTCTTGTTGGCGAAAATTCTCCTAGTTTATGACCTACCATATTCTCTGTAACATACACTGGAATAAATTTATTGCCATTGTGTACAGCGAACGTATGACCTACAAAGTCAGGCGTAATTAGAGAAGATCTACTCCATGTTTTTATAACCGTTTTCTTGCCACCTTCATTCATTACATCGATTTTACGTTGCAATTTGAAGTGTACAAATGGTCCTTTTTTTAATGATCTAGGCATATTCTATTTTTTCTTTCTCTCTAAAATTAATCTAGATGAATTTTTCTTTTTATTTCTTGTTTTAAGACCTTTAGTAGCAATACCTTTTCTAGATTTTGCTTGTCCACCTTTCGATCTACCTTCACCACCACCTTGTGGGTGATCAACTGGATTCATCGCTGCTGGACGAGTTCTTGGTCTTCTTCCTAACCATCTGCTTCTTCCTGCTTTACCAGAAATTTGAAGTTGATGATCTCCGTTTGAAACTTCTCCCATTGTTGCAAGGCAAGTTGCTAAAATATTTCTACTCTCACCTGAAGGCAATTTAATAGCAGCATATTTTCCGTCTCTTGCTAGCAACTGAGCACTTGTTCCTGCACTTCTGCAGATTTCAGCACCTTTACCAGGTTGCATTTCAATATTATGAATAGTAGAACCCAAAGGTATTTCACTTAAAGGTAGAGCATTCCCAACATCAGGAGTTGCTCCAGGTCCACTATTAATTTTTTGTCCAACTTTTAATCCTTTTGGAGAAAGAATGTATTTTTTCTCACCATCACCATATTGTACCAATGAGATAAACGCTGTTCTGTTTGGATCGTACTCAATTGTAAGAACCTCTGCAGTTTCGTGTCTATTTCTTTTGAAATCGATAATACGGTATCTTCTTTTATGACCTCCACCTCTATTACGCATGGTCATTTTACCTGTATCGTTCCTACCACCACTTTTCTTAAGAGGAGCTAATAAGCTCTTCTCAGGTCTACTTGCAGTAAGTGCTTCAAAGGTAACTGCCAACTTAAAACGTTGTCCTGGTGTTACCGGTTTTATTCTCTTTATTCCCATCTCTCTTTAATTAAATGTTTTCGTAAAAATCAATGCTTTGATCTCCTTTTAAACTAACGATAGCTTTCTTGTAATTAGAAGTTCTTCCGTTAGCAACACCAGATTTCGTGAATCTTGTTTTTCTTTTTCCTGATACAATTAAGGTTCTTATTCTTTCAACCTCTACGTTGTATACACGCTCTATTTCAGCTTTAATTTCTGGTTTGGTTGAAGTTAATGCAACTACAAATCCATATTGTCCTTTGTTTTCGCTTAACAAAGACATTTTTTCAGTAATTAAAGGTTTTACAAGTACAGCCATCTTAATTTAATGTTTCTTTTAATTTATCAATTGAACCTTCAACAAGAATGATGCTTTTTGCATTTAAAATGCTGTAAGTGTTCACTTCAGAAGCCTTTAACACTTGTGCATTTGGTATATTTCTTGCTGATAGATAAACGTTTGGATTGTTATCAGGTACTAATAACAACGTTTTCTTATCACTCATTTTTAAGTTAGCTAAAATATCCTTGTAGCCTTTAGTTTTAGGACTATCCATTTCGATAGCATCTAAAACAAAAACTTCTTTTCCTTTTGCCTTATAAGACAATGCAGAAGCTCTAGCAACTTGTTTTAATTTTTTATTTAACTTAAAACTATAATCTCTTGGACGAGGACCATGCATTCTACCACCACCAACAAATACTCCAGACTTAACACTACCTGCTCTTGCAGTACCAGTACCTTTCTGTTTCTTAATTTTACGTGTAGAAGCAGTTACATCTCCTTTTTCAGTAGATGAATGCGTTCCTTGTCTTTGATTTGCTAAATATTGTTTAACATCTAAATAGATCGCATGATCATTTGGTTCAACACCAAATATCTCTTTTGGTAAGGTAACTTCCTTACCTGTTTCTGCTCCTGATGTATTTAATACTTTAACTTTCATTTTACTTTTCTATTACTACGTAAGCTCCTTTATGTCCAGGAATAGCTCCCCTAACAACTAATACATTGTTCTCTGCATCAACCTTAAGACCTCTTAAGTTTTGCATCTTATTTCTCGTGTTTCCCATTCTTCCGCCCATTCTAGTACCTTTAAATACTCTTGAAGGAGTAGAACCAGCACCTAACGAACCTGGAGCTCTTAATCTATTGTGCTGACCGTGAGTAGCCTCACCAACACCATGAAAACCGTGACGTTTTACAACCCCTTGGAATCCTTTTCCTTTAGAGTTACCATATACGTCAACAAATTCACCTTCAGCGAACATATCTATACTTAACGAATCGCCAAGTTTTACCTCATTACTGAAGTCTCTAACCTCAACTACAACTCTTTTAGGTGTAGTTTTAGCTTTAGCGAAATGACCCATTTCAGGTTTATTCGAACTTTTCTCTTTCTTATCAATAGCAGCAATCTGAACAGCATTATAACCGTCCGTATCTACTGTTTTGATTTGAGTAACTACATTAGGCGTGCACTCAATAACAGTACAAGGCTCTTTTTTACCGTGTTCGGTAAAAATGGTAGTCATTCCAACTTTCTTTCCTATAAAACTTAACATCTCTTTTAAACTTTAATTTCTACGTCTACTCCACTTGGCAATTCTAGCTTCATTAAGGCATCAACAGTTTTAGCACTTGAGCTATATATATCCATCAATCTCTTATAAGAATTCAATTTGAATTGCTCTCTCGCTTTTTTATTCACGTGAGGAGATTTCAATACTGTATATATTTTCTTTTGAGTTGGAAGTGGAATAGGACCACTAACAACTGCACCTGTTGCCTTAACAGACTTAACTATCTTCTCAGCTGATTTATCAATCAAGTTATGATCGTAAGACTTAAGCTTTATTCTTATTTTTTGATTAATCATTTTTTTATCCTTTTGCTGTACCGTTTACTTTAGCCATAACCTCATCTGCAAGTCCTTTAGGAACTGCATCGTATCTTGTGAATTCCATTGTAGATGTTGCTCTACCTGATGTAATGGTTCTTAAATCTGTAACATAACCAAACATCATAGATAAAGGAACAGTAGCTTTTACTACTTGTGCACCACCTTTTTCATCCACACCTTGCATTTGACCTCTTCTTCTATTCAAGTCACCCATTACATCACCCATGTTTTCTTCAGGTGTAATCACCTCAAGTTTCATGATAGGTTCTAGTAATACTGGACCAGCTAGTTTACAAGCTTCTCTAAATGCAAATTTTGCTGCAGTTTCAAACGATAATGAATCCGAATCTACAGGGTGAAAAGAACCATCAAATAATCTAACTTTAAGGTTCTGAACTTCATATCCTGCAAGAATACCATTCTTCATAGCTTCTTTGAATCCTTTCTCAACTGAAGGGATAAATTCTCTAGGAATAGCACCACCAACAATCTCGTTTACAAATTCAAGACCTTCCTTACCTTCATCGCCTGGCATCATTTCAATTTGAATGTCTGCGAATTTACCTCTACCACCAGATTGCTTTTTATAAGTTTCTCTATGAGTAACGGCTTGAGTAATTGTTTCTTTATAAGCTACCTGAGGAGCACCTTGGTTTGCTTCAACTTTAAATTCTCTCTTTAAACGATCTATAATAATTTCAAGGTGTAATTCACCCATTCCAGAAATTACTGTTTGACCAGTTTCATCATCCGATTTTACAACGAATGTTGGATCCTCTTCAGCAAGTTTCGCTAAAGCCATACCCAGTTTATCAACGTCTGCTTGAGTTTTTGGCTCAATTGCAACACCAATAACTGGATCTGGGAAATCCATTGATTCTAATACAATCGGTGCTTTTTCAGCACATAATGTATCACCAGTTCTAATATCTTTAAATCCAATAAGAGCAGCAATATCTCCCGCTTGAAGCTGAGGAATTTGATTTTGCTTGTTGGCGTGCATCTGGAATATTCTAGAAATACGCTCTTTCTTATTTGTTCTCGTGTTTAATACATAAGAACCAGATTCTAATAATCCTGAATAAGCTCTAGTAAAGCAAAGTCTTCCAACGAAAGGATCTGTTGCGATTTTAAATGCTAATGCAGCAAATGGCTCTTCAGTATTTGGTTTTCTTGAAGTTGGCTCCTCTGTATTTGGGTTAATACCAACAATTGCTTCTTGATCCATTGGAGATGGAAGAATTTCCATAACCATATCAAGCATTGCTTGAACACCTTTGTTTTTAAATGCAGAACCACACATCATTGGTACAACTTTACCAGCGATTGTTGCAGATCTAAGAGCATTTAATATCTCTCTTTCTGTTAATGATTCTGAATCCTCAAAATACTTCTCCATTAACGTTTCGTCAAACTCAGCAACTGCTTCAAGAAGTTCTTCTCTTAGTTGTCTTGCTTCATCAACGATATCAGCAGGAATTTCAATTTCTTGAAAAGTCATTCCTTGGTCTTCATCATTCCAAGTAATACCTCTAAAGTTAATTAAATCAACCACACCTTTAAAACCATCTTCAGCACCAATATTAAGTTGAAGTGGCAAGGCATGACTTCCTAGCATTTTTTTAACCTGAGCACAAACGTTAATAAAATCAGCACCCTGACGGTCCATTTTATTAACAAATCCGATTCTAGGTACATTATAATTATTAGCAAGTCTCCAGTTTGTTTCTGATTGTGGTTCAACACCATCAACAGCACTAAACAAGAAAACTAAACCGTCAAGAACACGAAGAGATCTGTTTACCTCAACCGTAAAGTCAACGTGACCTGGGGTATCGATAATATTAACATGATATTCTTGTTCTCTGTAATTCCATTTAAGAGTAGTTGCAGCAGAAGTAATAGTAATACCTCTTTCTTGCTCTTGCTCCATCCAATCCATGGTTGCAGCACCATCGTGCACCTCACCGATTTTATGACTTACACCACCATAATACAGAATTCGCTCTGTAGTTGTTGTCTTTCCAGCATCAATATGAGCTGCAATTCCAATATTACGTGTATATGTTAAATCTCTTTTTGCCATTATAATTAAACTCTAAAGTGCGAAAACGCCTTATTTGCTTCAGCCATTTTGTGAGTATCTTCTTTCTTCTTAACTGCAGACCCCTCACCTTTGGATGCAGACATTATTTCACCAGCTAATTTATTAGCCATTGATTTTTCATTTCTTTTTCGAGAGTAGTTAATCATCCACTTAATACCAAATGAAACCTTAAGCTCAGGCTTAACCTCCATTGGAATTTGGAATGTAGCTCCACCAACTCTACGACTTTTAACCATAACTGAAGGCATAACGTTATTTAACGCTTTCTTCCAAGTTTCGATTCCAGCCTCTTCTTCAATTTTTTGATCTACAATATCAATTGCGTCATAAAATATCTTACGAGCTTTTTCCTTTTTTCCTTGTAACATCATGTTATTGATGAATTTAGAAACCAAGATATCGTTGAATCTCGGATCAGGAACTATGTCTCTTTTTCTAGCTTTTGACTTTCTCATTATTTCTTAGGTCTTTTAGCACCGTACTTACTTCTTCTTTGTGTTCTGCCTTCAACACCCGCGGTATCTAACGCACCACGTACAATATGATATCTAACTCCTGGCAAATCTTTTACTCTACCTCCTCTTACCAGAACAATACTATGTTCTTGCAGATTGTGGCCTTCACCTGGGATATAAGCATTCACTTCATTTCCATTTGTTAACCTTACTCTAGCTACTTTTCTCATAGCTGAATTTGGTTTTTTGGGAGTGGTTGTGTAAACCCTTGTGCACACACCACGTCTCTGTGGGCAAGAATCTAGAGCTCTAGACTTGCTTTTTTTGGTGAGCTGCTTTCTCCCCTTCCTTACTAACTGTTGTATTGTAGGCATATATTTTTGTCCAATTTCTAAAAAGGTCTGCAAAAGTAGTATTTATAAATAAGTTTACAAGCGGTTTCATAAAAAAATATGGAATAATTTCTATGGTCGCAAACTAGCCCATCCAAACACCATAAAACACTAGCAAAACCGCCATTTTAATTCGTTTTGAAGTATTGCATATTAACATTAATGTTGTAGCAATAAATGATTAGACACGTTTCTCACCCAGAAATAGACTTTAATAAATGGGATAAGCTCGTAAAGTCTTCCAAAAACAGCGATATTTTTTGCTTTTCTTGGTACTTGTCTAACTTTTGCGAATGGAATGCCCTCGTACTTGATGATTATGCAGGCGTAATTGCCCTACCCTATAGAAGAAAATATGGTTTCAAGACTGTTTACCAACCCGTATTTATTCAGAAATGTGTGTGGTTTGGTACTGAAGCTAATCTTAAGGATATACAAGATCTACTCCTACAGAATTACGACAAGATCTTGTTCAACACCAACCTTCCATTATTCACTAATAAAATTCGTGATAATTATATTGTGCCTCTTGCGTGTAACGAAGAAAAGTTAATTTCTTCTTTTAAAGGCTCTCTTCGCCGTGGTTTAAAACATGAGAATCAACTACATGTGAAACAAGGCACTATTGATTCAGTGTACAAACAATATATAAACCAATATGGCTATTTAAGCGACGCAATTACGCCCGCC
>CBDUEX010000018.1:0-11636 GCA_965366305.1 uncultured Bacteroidia bacterium
TGAGAGTCATTACTACGTTGGGGTAGCAAGTGGTGGCGTTTGGGAGACCAAAAATGCAGGCACAACATTTAACCCAATTTTTGATGGTCAAAAAGTATATTCCATAGGTTGCATAACTATCGACCCCACAAATACTAGTACCATTTGGGTGGGAACAGGTGAGAATGTGGGAGGACGTCATATTAGTTTTGGAGATGGCATTTATATGAGCAGAAATGGAGGGAATACTTGGGAGAATAAAGGCTTAAAAAAATCGGAACATATTTCTAAGATTATTATTCATCCAACAAATTCTGATATTATATGGGTGGCATGTCAAGGTCCACTTTGGAATAAAGGAGGAGATAGAGGAGTATATAAAACTACCAATGGAGGGAATGATTGGAAAAAGGTTTTAGGAGATAGCGAATGGGTTGGGGCTACGGATTTGCTCATTGATTCAAGAAACCCCAACATATTATATGCCGCAACGTGGCAAAGACATCGAACTGTAGCTTCGTACATTGGTGGTGGTCCTCAAACCGCAATTCACAAATCATTGGATGGCGGAAATACATGGGTTGAATTAAAGACAGGTTTACCTAGTGGTAATAAAGGTAAAATTGGATTGGCTATATCGCCACAAAATCCTGATGTTATCTATGCCGCAATAGAATTGGATTTAAGAAAGGGTGCGGTGTATAGAAGTGACAATCAAGGTGCAAACTGGTCGAAAATGTCGGACCAAATTTCTGGTGGAACAGGACCTCATTATTATCAAGAATTATATGCTTGCCCTCATAATTTTGATCGAATTTATATGGCAAATAATTATTTGCTAGTTTCAGATAATGGAGGCAAGGATTTTAGAAATGTTAAGAATCAACATAAGCATGTAGACAATCATGCTGTTGTTTTCAGGGAAAGTGATCCTGATTACCTGATGGTTGGAACGGATGGTGGTTTGTTTGAAAGCTTTGATTTGGCTGAGTCTTGGAAACACATGGGTAATTTACCGATTACACAATTCTATAAGCTGGCTGTTGATGACGCAGAACCTTTTTATAACATTTACGGTGGAACTCAAGATAATAATACACAAGGTGGCCCATCAAGAACGGATAATACTGCTGGAATTGATGATAATTTATGGCAGATTGTGCTTGGAGGTGACGGACATCAACCTGCAACGGAGCCAGGTAATCCCAACATCTTATATGCTCAAAGTCAGCAAGGCTACTATAATAGAGTTGACCTTATAACAGGAGAACGAGTATCCATACGTCCTCAACCTTTAGAAGGGGAGAGTTACGACCGCTACAATTGGGATGCACCAATTTTGGTTAGTCAACATAATCCTAGTCGTGTTTATGTTGCGTCACATCGTGTTTGGAAATCAGAGAATAGAGGAGATTCTTGGAGTGCAATATCCGAAGACCTAACTCAAAATGAAGAGCGATTTGATTTGCCAATAATGGGAAGAAAACAAAGCTTTAATAGTCCATACGATGTGTATGCCATGAGCACGTATAACACCATTACCAGTATTTCGGAAAGTCCGCTCAATCAGGATTTATTATATGTTGGAACCGATGACGGGATTATTCAAATCACGAGCAATGGCGGAGCAAAATGGGAAAGGGTAAATGTAGGGTCACTTCCTGGTGCTCCTAGAAGGGCTTATGTAAATGATATTAAAGCAGATTTGTTTGACGAGAATACAGTTTATGTGTTACTCGATAATCATAAAGAAGGAGATTTTAAACCGTATGTTTATGTAAGTAAGAATCACGGAAAGTCTTGGAAATCTATAGCCAATAACCTGCCAGAAAATGATTATGTATGGAGGCTTGTTCAAGACCATAAACAGCCTAATTTACTGTTTGTGGGTACCGAATTCGGGCTTTATTTTTCAGTAAACAGTGGAGACAAATGGCATCAATTAAAAGGAGGATTGCCAACAATTTCTTTTCGTGATTTGGTTATTCAAAAGCGGGAAGATGATTTAGTTGCTGCTTCATTTGGGCGTAGTTTTTATGTGCTCGATGACATCTCATTTTTAAGAGAAATTAACGAAGAAATGTTGAATAAAGAGGCTAGCCTTTTTGGACTAAGAGATGCGGATTTATTTGTGCCAAGAAGAAATGGAAGAGCTAAAGGAAGTTCGTTGGGTGGAGATTTTTATGCAGGTGAGAATCCGGAATACGGAGCAGTTTTCACCTATTACGTAAATGAAGAGTATGCCACTCTGAAAGGTGAGCGGGCTAAAAGCGAAGCAAAACTAAACAAAGAGTTTCGAGATATAGATTTTCCTGGATGGGATGCATTAGAGGAGGAGGCAAATGAAAAAACATGTACGTATTGGCTCATAATTGAAGACCATGAAGGCAAGGTGCTTAAAAGAATTAAAAGTCCAAATGGTAAGGGTTTTCACCGTATTGCTTGGGACTTAAGAAGTGCATCTAGCCTGCCATTACACAAGGGAGTAGAGCTAGACAAATATGGAGGAAATGGTTTTCTTGTTAGTCCAGGAAACTATAAAGGCCAGCTCGTTAAAATGGAGAAAGGAACAATCACTCCATTATCCAACAAGGTATCTTTTAATGTTACCAGATTATACGAGCCGGCTTTGCCTGACGTTGCAAATGCGGAGCGTGAAGCTTTTTATCAATCCTACTTAAAAGTGGCTGGTGAGCGAGGTGAATTGCAGTATAAATTTAATCAGGCGAAGAAAACGGCCAATGCGTTAGAAGTGTCATTATTGAATGCTAGTAAAAAGAGCGACAACTATTTAATAATGTTGGATTCGATTCAGTACCAGTTGGTGATGTTTGAGCGTAAGATTTCTGGTTATAAAACTAAAAATGAAGTGGGCGAAAAAAATACACCTACATTAAATGATAGAATTTGGGGAGCAGGAGCACCAACCTTTGGAAGTATCCATGGCCCAACGGAAACAGCAAAACAAAGCTTAGAATTGGCTAAAAGAATGTTGCTTGATTTAACTCTTGAACTGACCAGAATTGAAAATTCAATTGGTGAGATTGTTAAGAATTTAGAACTACTTGGTGCACCCAGCATACATGGTGTTGATTAATAGTAAATACTTGATGAAGATTTGCTTTATTGAATTACTACCTTCGTTTTATCAATGAAAGCAGAAATTGCAATTGTAGGTGGTGGTATTGTTGGTTTAGCCACTGCGTATCATCTTACTCAAAATAATCCAGGGAGAAAAGTTGTTGTACTGGAAAAAGAATCAGAAATCGCTCATCACCAAACGGGTAATAATAGTGGAGTAATTCATTCTGGATTGTATTACAAGCCTGGTAGTTTGAAGGCAACTAATTGTATCAATGGCTATCATTTCTTATTGGATTTTTGCAATGCAAACGACATACCCTATGATTTATGTGGTAAAGTTGTTGTTGCCACCGATAAATCAGAATTGGGAAGATTAAGAGGCTTATATGATAGAGGTAGAGAGAATGGACTAGAAGGATTAGCATTTTTAGACCAAGACGGTTTAAAAGAAATAGAGCCTCATATTAATGGGATACAAGGAATAAAAGTCCCACAGACTGGGATAATCAATTATAAAGAGGTTTGCCGTAAGCTTGCTGAGAAGATTAAAGAGAATGGAGGAGAAGTTCATTTAAATACGGTAGTGAAATCTATTGAAGAAAAAACAGATGAGGTTCAAATAGTAACTAACAAAAGTTTCGTTGAATGCAAGATGGTCATTAACTGTGCTGGCTTATATTCCGATAAGGTTGCAAGCATGCACCTGGGGAAAATAGATACACGAATAATACCTTTTAGAGGAGAGTATTACGAGCTAACCGCCGAAGCGGAGCATTTGGTGAAGCATTTAATTTATCCTGTTCCAGATCCCGCCTTTCCGTTTCTAGGTGTTCACTTTACTCGAATGATAGAAGGTGGAATAGAAGCAGGTCCTAATGCGGTTTTTGCCTTTAAAAAGGAAGGTTATCACATGACAGATTTTGATTTCAGTGAATTTGTTGGAAGTGTGACTTGGCCAGGTTTTCAAAAAGTAATGTGGAAGTATTGGAAAACAGGACTTGGTGAAATGTATAGAAGCTTCTCCAAGAAGGCCTTTACAAAAGCATTGCAACGGTTAATTCCTGAAATTAAGGAAGAACATTTAGTTAAGGCTCCTGCAGGTGTTAGAGCTCAAGCGTGCGATAGAAGTGGAGGCTTGTTGGACGACTTTAAATTGGTTACTGAAAAGAGAGCTATTCATGTTATCAACGCACCTTCGCCGGCAGCAACTTCAAGTTTGAGTATTGGCAAAACTATTGCTGAGATGGTTAAGTTATAAAATAACTACAGCAAAATATATTGCGATAACAATTACTACTACCACTTTCATAAACGTACCTGCAATAAATCCTAAAAAAGATCCTTTAGCAGATTGGATTGCTGTTGTATTATTTTGCCCTGCATTTTTTTCACCTAGATAAGCACCTACAGCAGGCCCAATTAGTAAGGCAATAGCACCTACTCCAGGGATAAGAAAAGTAAGAATTGCTCCTACAATTAATCCTACAGTACTGCCTCTTGATCCAGCAGGAGTTCCCCCAAATTTTTTTGTGCCCCAAATTGGCATATAGTAATCTACAATAGTTATGAATGCAGTTATTAATCCAAGTACAATTAGCCAAACAAAGTTATTATTGGCCATTTCCAGCCTATAATCTGGGATAAAGAAGAAAAGAAATAAAGCGGCATAGGCTATTGGTGGGCCAGGTAATGCGGGTAAGATACTGCCAGCAATTCCAGCAATAATAAGAACAATGCCAAGTACGATTAGTGCAATTTCCATTGAAACAAAGTTATTGCATTAATCAGATTGAGAACCTGAATTACGATAAGAAAACTTGGTTTTTAGCTAAAGAAAGGCCAAAAGAAAACAGAAACAAAGTAGAAAGTAACTGCAACAATGAACAGAACTTGGAAATTAGAATTTGCTAACATCTTCGTTTGTCCACTCGCATTATCACCTTCCGTAGCAAGTTTCTTTTCTGCCAAATAGGTTCCAACACCAACTATAACAAGGATAATAGGAATTATAAAAAACGAAGCCATCATGTTTTCTCTAGCGTGAGAATTAAACAATGCTAAAAACAATGCACCTAACGATAAAACGGCACCCGGCAATTTTGGAAGTTGAGTTCCTCCCATTGCTGAACCGAGAATTAAGATCCCTAAAACGATTAAAATATTTTCCATGGAATATTGATATTTCTTGTGCAAAAATCAAACATTAAGTGATATTGACAAACATAGCTCCAACTATTTTTTATTGAAGCTTATTTATTTGGGAGTTTAGCCACAGTTAATAATTCGTATTTATCAGATAATGAGTGCTATAAGTTCTTTTTTTGACCCAATATAAATTGTATAAAACTACATTTGTGGCATGGATAAAATTGGAGTGATGTTTGTTTGCCTAGGCAACATCTGTAGATCGCCTTTGGCAGAGGCGATATTTAATTCTAAATTGGAGAAGCTACAATTATCTTCCTTCTTTGAGGTTGAAAGTTGTGGCACAGCTGACTATCATGTTGGGGAAGAACCGGATAAGCGAACAATTAATGTGGCCAGAAAGCATAACGTTCCTATGAATCACTTGGCTCAACAATTAAAGCCGTATCACTTTCAGCAGTTTAACTACCTTGTAGTAATGGATGAGAGCAATAAGAGCAATACACTTGAAGTAGCTCCCACTTCTGCGGGCTATGAGTTATTTATGATGAGGGAATTTGATTCGATTGATAAAGGAAGTGCAGTTATTGATCCTTGGTTTGGTGACTTAGAAGGTTTTGAAGAATGTTATCAAACACTGGACAGAAGTTGTGATGGCTTTCTTCATTTTTTAGTAGAAAAACACAATTTAACACATTCCTAATCTTGGTTTTGCTACCTTCGAAGCAATGAAAAAACTGGTAGTTCTCTTTCTTTTGGTCAGTCAAGTTGCCTTCGGTCAAACGGCGGTAGATACAGTAACTTTTATGCATTATAACTTGCTAAATTATCGAAATGTTACTTCGTATTGTACCAATTCAAATAACAATGCTACCAATAAGGATGTGTACATGAACACAATTGTGGGATATATGCTTCCAGACATTATAACATGCAATGAAATTGCTGGAGATGGAGGTACTGCTGTTAATCGTTTATTGACGAACGCTCTAAATAAAGACGGTAGAGATTATTACAAGCAATGTACGTATAGTGCAAATTCAAATTTGTGTAACATGCTGTATTACAACAAAAACAAATTCAGCCTAGAGAAGCAAGATAAAATTAGCAAGGCAGCAAATAATACATCACTTGTTCGACAGATAGATGCGTATACCTTGTATTACAATTACGATGCTAATTTGGAGAATGGCGACACTACCTTTTTGGTGGTATATGTAACACACTTAAAAGCGGGGAGTTCTTCTTCTGACAAAGTTGAAAGAGCGGAGATGACAGAGGCAGTAATGCTCTATCATGCCAATAATTACGAGGATGTTAACTACATTTTTGCTGGCGATCTCAATATCCAAACAAGCAGTGAAACCTGCTATCAAACGTTAATTGCAAACAGCAATACCTATATTCAATTTTATGATCCTAAGAACAAGCCAGCGAGTTGGAATAACAATTCAAACTATGCAGACTTACATACACAAAGCACCCGAAGCAGTTCTTCTAGCGGCGGTTGTTTTAGTACCGGAGGAATGGACGATCGCTTTGATTTTGTGCTTTGTGGTAAAGAGGTTTTAGACAATACCCGTGGCGTTAAATATATACCTGGAAGTTATAAAGCAGTAGGTAATGACGCCCTTCATTTTAATAAAGACATTAATTCTCCTGCCAATAATTCTGTTCCTTCAAACGTGCTAAATGCCTTATACAACATGAGTGATCACTTGCCCGTTGAGCTTAAATTAGGGATTTCGAAAAGTACTGCAAGCGTTTCAAATCTCAATCTTGATAGAAGTCTAATTGTAAGCAACCCCATTCAAAATACATTGAATTGGAAGTTAGTCCAAGGGAAATCTCAAGAATTAGAAGTTCGTGATATACAAGGTAAACTCATATTTATTCGAGTTGGAGTTGTTTCAAACAATTGGAACTCAATAGATGCGAGCGAATGGTTACCTGGCACTTACATGGTTTCTGTTAGACTATTAGATGGCTCAATAATTCGAAAGAAAGTAATAAAAACTTAATCAAACCGACTTCCAACAATCGGAAGTTCTTTTTTATTCATCCATAAAACTACCGCACTAAATACCCAAACAATTAGTGCCAATGCAAACAAGTAGCCTCCATCCCCTTGAACTTCAATTCCCAAATCGGTTAAGTGCATCATAATTGCTCCACTGATAATTCCGAGAGCTACCAAAGCTCCCAGCCAAGCTGTTTTGGGTATTACCAATAAAATAGCAGCTACCAGCTCAATTATTCCTATACCAATTCTGCCTACAGGTTCTAATCCTAATTGCGTAAAAATATAGATACTTTCTGGTGAACCTGTAAATTTAAAATAGAGTGTTTGAAGTAAAATTAATGCAGGTACGATTCTGAAAATAATAGGCAGGTATTGTTTCATATAAGAGTTAAACGATTGAATTTAAAATCCTTAAAGTACAAGGAATATGAAATCGTACTTAGTACAACCCGGGCCAAAAGGCATCTTCAAAATGGGCAAGATCTGTTTTGTATTGATTTTTGATGATGGAAATAATATCATATCTGCAATCTCCATTCAGATCGTTCTCAATTAAAAAATCTTCTGCACCTTGAGCCATCATATTCACTTTTTTGGTAGAAACAGCTTCTTCTGGCAAGCCATATTTATCTGTTTCACGTATTTTAACTTCAACAAATATAAAAACGCCTTCGTGTTCGGCTATAATATCAATTTCAGCTCTTCCGCTTCGATAATTTTTAGCTAAAATTTTATATCCTTTTTCAACCAAATGAGCCAAGGCTATGGCTTCTCCTTCTTTTCCAAATTTCTGTTTGTATGAGCTCATGGATCAAAGGATAGTGGAGTTAATTGTTGAGTTCGTTGATAGCGAGGTAAGCCATTAATCCTGCTCCCACTTTTAATGCTTCTTCATCAATATCAAATGTTGGAGTGTGAAGCATAGAGGTAATCTGCTTCGATTCATTTCTTATTCCTAAGCGATAGAAGCATGCTGGAATTTCTTGAGAGAAATAGGCAAAGTCTTCACCAGCAGGCCAAATTTCTAGGTCTTCTACATTCTCTTCTCCCAGATACTCTACTGCCCAATTGCGAGCGTTTTCACTTAAAGTAGTATCATTTTTTAAAAATGGATAGCCTTTTTTCACTTCCACATCACATTTAGCACCATGCATGGTAGCAATGTCATTGCATATTTTTTCAATTATGGTATGAGCTCTCATTCTCCATTCTTCATCGAATGTTCTAAAAGTTCCTTCCATATATACTTCATTGGGAATAATATTGGTTGCTCCTTCGGCGATTACTTTGCCAATGCTGAGCACACTTGGAATGCTTGGCTTTGCATGTCGGCTTACTACAGTTTGGAGTTCGGTAATAATTTGAGCGGCAATTACAACAGGATCAATGTTCATGTGTGGATGAGCACCATGACCACCTTTCCCAATTACCTTAATATAAATTTCATCGGCACTTGCCATGTATAGCCCACTTCTAAAACCTACCTTACCTGCGTCAATAAGCGGCATTACATGTTGTCCAAATATTTTTTCTACAGACGGATTTTTAAGCACACCATTTTTAATCATTATACTAGCTCCGCCGGGTAGTTTTTCTTCACCTGGTTGAAAAATGCAACGAATAGTTCCTTCAAATTCATCTTTTAATTGATTTAAAATGTGAATTGCACCAAGCACACATGTGGTGTGTACATCGTGTCCGCAAGCATGCATAACGCCGGTATTTTGTGAGGCATATTCTGTCGTATTTTGCTCTAGAATAGGAAGGGCATCTATGTCTCCTCGAAGAGCAATTATTCTTTTAGAGGGATTCTTTCCTTTTAGATCGATGTAGCCACCAGTTTCGGTTATTTTTTGTAAATCAAAGCCACTTTCTTGAAGCTTAGCGGCTATAAATTTTGTGGTTTCAAATTCTTGAAACGAAAGTTCAGGATGACGGTGTAAATGTCTTCTTGTTGCTTGTAATTCAGTAAACTGATTTTCAGAAAGTTGATGTATCCTTTCAGCTAGATTCATTGTTACAAATGTAAGAATAGGTTGTGAACTTGCTACTATTTCAAGTTTCGTGAAAATGAAGCTAATATTCAGTTAAATTCATAGTTGGTAGAATCACAACGTTTCTAGAATTTGAGATTTGTTGAAATTACCAAGACATCTTTGTATTTAAACCATTCTTTCATCTCAGATTTCTCCACAAATTTAGAGAGATTGCTTTCATTTTCTTTTCTTCGTAGAAGCAAATGATTTCACCCGCAGTTATCGATAAAATATTTGACGTTGCACTAATTGAAGAAGTAGTTGGGGAATACGTTACATTAAAGCGTGCTGGGGCGAATTATAAGGGTCTTTGTCCTTTTCATGATGATAAGCACCCGAGCATGAGTGTTTCTCCAAGCAAAGGGATTTTTAAATGCTTTAGTTGTGGTCAGGGTGGTAATGTGTTTCAGTTTATAATGGAACATGAAGGATTATCGTACCCCTTAGCGATTAAACATCTTGCAGATAAGTACAACATCGAAATTGAAGAAGGTCAAATTGATGTGAGTGAACTAGCTGAGGAAGCTCGAATTAAAGACGGAGTTTATGCGTCATTAGAGTTTGCTAAGAAACATTTTTACAGCAGGTTAAATGACAGTCAAGATGGTAAAGTAATATACAAACCTTACCTAATTGAACGTGGAATTCAACAGCAAACCATAGATAAATTTCAGATAGGGTTAAGTGGCACTTCACGAGACCATTTGTTACAAGAAGGATTAAAAAACGGCTATACGATTCAACAGTTATTTGACGCAGGTTTAGTTAAGAAGATTGAAGACAATCAAGGCGTTATGGAGAGCAATATGCGAGACACTTTTGTGGATCGAATTGTATTTCCAATTTACAATATATCGGGCAAAGTGTTAGGATTTGGTGGTAGAATCATCAAAAAAGACACCAAGGCACCAAAATATTTAAATAGTCCAGAAACCATAGTTTACGAAAAGCGACGGGAATTATATGGCTTAAATATTTCTAAAAATTCGATTCGAAAAACAGATGTGGCATACATTGTAGAAGGATACATGGATGTGGTGAGTTTGAATCAGAGTGGAGTAGAGAATGTAGTTGCAGCAAGTGGAACAGCATTTACAGAAGAGCAGGCACGATTGTTAAAGCGATTTTCTCATAACGTAACATTGTTATTTGACGGTGATGAAGCAGGAGTGAATGCAACGTTGAAGCACATCAGCACCTTGTTGAGTGTTGATTTAAATGTGCGAATAGCCTTGTTCCCAAAGGATGAAGATCCGGATAGTTTTATTCAAAAAAATGGCACCAGTGCATTTGAAGAATATGTGGCAACAAACCAGAAAAACTTTGTTGAATTAGTTGCTGAAGTTAAATTGGGAGATAACAAAAATGACCCAATTAAAAAGGCTGAGACTGCAAGAATAATTGCGGAGAATATTTCAAGTATTCCAGACCCTCTTAAAAGGGCTGCATTTATAAACGAAACCTCAAATGTATTGGATATTCCAGAGCGAATATTAATTGAAGAAACCAATAAGTTTAGAGTTAAAAATAGGCAAGTAAAAGACAGGGAACAACGTTTTCAAGAACCAGAATATGTTCCAGATTTTTCTGAATATAATGCACCAGAAGCCCTACAAGAAAAAGATGAAAACTACCAAGAGCTGGAGTTGCTAAAATCACTAATACTTTTTGCGGATAAGGAATTCGACGAAGAGGTAACTGTTGCCAAGTTTATTTTTGATGAATTGGAAGAAGATGATTTTTGGCCAGTATCTGAAGAATATGGTCCAATCTTTAAAGCAGCTTTTGAGCATTGGACCGAGCATAAAGTATTAAATGAGCTTTACTTTATTCGAAACCCAGAGACCAGTAAGTTTGCTGCAGATGTAATATCTACCATGTATACATTGAGTGAAGGATGGGAGAAAAACTTTGAAAAGTTTGTGAAAACAGATGAAGACAATTACAAAAGGCAAGTAGTAGAAAACTTAAATTATTTGAAATTGAAACACATTGATATAATGATGAAACAGAATCAAGAAGAGTTGAAAACTGCAGAAACAGAGGAAGATATTATCATTTGTCAAAACATTCATACAAATTTGCAATCGGCTCGTAGGATGATAACAGATCAAATGGGTACGGTAATTATTAAATAAATGAAATATTGGATTTATCATTTTGTAACCTTTCTTCTTATTCTACCTATTCGAATATTTATTAGAAAAATTCATATTGAGGGGGAAGAAAATTTTCCATTAGACAAGCCAGTTATTCTAGCTTGTAATCATCCAAATTCATTTCTTGATGGTGTGATTTTTGAGTTTCATTACCATGGGAAAAAGAAAATTTATTCCTTAGCACGAGGTGATGCTTTTGATAAACCCATT
>CBDUEX010000019.1:0-11529 GCA_965366305.1 uncultured Bacteroidia bacterium
ATGAGCACCATTAAAATGCACCTTACGTGTTACGTATACCAGCTTTTCTGACATTGCGGTGCAAAGGTAGAACTATTCGTTAATTAGTGATTCTGAAATTTAAATTGGTTTGCATCAATCCTTCTTTTACAGTCTTCAATAATTAGCTTATTACGAATAACTTATAACCCAACACTAACAACTATTCATTAATTTTGACCCAATGGCAATAGTTGTTACCGGTGCAGCTGGTTTTATTGGAAGTTGTTTGGTCTCTTTCCTAAACAAGAAAGGTATGCATGACCTCATTCTTGTGGATGATTTTTCAAAAATGGAAAAGCACCAAAATTTAGTAGGAAAGCATTATTCTGCTAAAATAGATCGCGATGTGTTTCTTCATGATATGCATCGACATCAAATCAACTTTATATTTCATATTGGAGCACGCACAGACACTACAGAATTTGACAAAACAATTTTTGACAAACTCAACGAATCGTATTCCAAAGCGATTTGGCACCATTGCACATCCCAGAACATTCCATTGCTTTACGCATCATCGGCTGCCACTTACGGTGATGGCAATTTAGGATTTGACGACAAAGCCAGCATTAAGAAATTAAAACCACTTAATCCTTACGGAGAAAGCAAACAAAACTTCGATGCTTGGGCTCTAAAACAAAGTGATAGTCCTCCTTTTTGGGTAGGCCTAAAGTTTTTTAATGTTTTTGGACCAAACGAGTATCACAAAGGAAGAATGGCCAGCGTTGTAATGCATGCCTTCAATCAGATACAAGAAAATGGCAGCTTAAAACTCTTTCAATCGCATCATCCTGACTACAACCACGGAGAGCAAATTCGAGACTTTATTTATGTAAAAGACTTGCTCAATCTAATGTGGTTTTGGTACAATGAGCAATCGCAAAGTGGGATTTACAATGCCGGAACTGGCACAGCTAGAACGTTTAATGATCTTGCAAATGCAATATTCTTAGCATTGGACAAAACTCCCCAAATAAACTACATCCCAACACCCGAGGACATAAGAGATAAATACCAATATTTTACAGAAGCAAGTATGCAAAAAAGCATTGAAGCTGGATTTTCTGAACCGTTTCAATCTTTAGAAAATTCTGTATCGGATTATGTCAATAATTACTTGGTGAAACATACAACTTATTGAAAAAAATAGTTCTCATAACGTGGTTAATTATTTCAACTCTTATTCTAGGGATAGTTATCACTGGAAGCGTAAAGAAATCAGAACAAGTTGGAATTCAATCGCTTGATTTAACTGAATTCATTCAACAATTAAAACTAGAATCGGAAAAGCATTTTAAAGAAATCATTCCCATTTCTTTCGGTTCTAAAGAAGCAAAAAGAGCTGATGAATTACGCCAGAAAAAATGGTATGCTATTAGTTACGTTAAAGGCGAAGAAGTATATTGGAATAGCAACAAACTCAGTTTTGATTCAGCTATTCTAAGTCAACAAGAATTTCCAATCTTCTATTATTTTGGAGACGATTTATATTCTGTTTTTAAACATACAACATCAGATTTCCTGGCATTTCGAATTGCAAACGACGGCAAGCTGCATCAACGATTGATAGACTTCTATCCTGAATTAAAACATGCTCTACTAAATCAAGAGCCACAAAAAGGAAATATTCAACCCATACAACCAGTTACCTATTCCTACCAAAAATCTAGCTTTTCACGCACCCTACATTTTGGCCTATTTGCATCGTTTTTGCTTTTGCTTTTAGGAATATTCTACTTAAAAAATAACAACAAAATTCAATTTGTTGTTTTAGCCTTGATTGCTGCATTAAATGTAATTCTCTTTAAACTATCTCCCTACACCTTTAATGAGTTTTACTTTGTTCATTCTAATGCCTTTACGCTATTGCCAAACAACATCGTCCTGTCATTGCTTTTTATTCATCTAACAGGATTAAGCCTTTTTGTTACCACTATTTATCAATTTGTTCGAAAACTCAAAGACTATATTTCTGTTCCGGTTCTTGCCATAGGATTATTCTTTATTGCCGATTTTGTTATCGATTTAGGACAAAACCTTGCTCAACGTTCCAATATTTCATTTGATTTTGAAAAATTATTTGGTTTAACTATTGTCTCATTTCTCTCACTAGCATGTATCTGTATTGTTATCTGTGTATTGTGGATACTCTCTCATTACAGTAAAATAGCTCAACACTTAGCTTCGGTTAGAAACTGGCTCTTATTAGGTTTGGGGGCAATTGCTTTTATCGTATTTCAGCATCTTGATTCAAACAGAGCAATACTCGACTTATTGCCACCTATTGGAGTTGTAATTCTTAGTTTTTTACTCTTGAAATTTATCAAGACCACCAAAAGACAAATTCATTCTCATTTTCTCTTAACTGCCCTACTCGCTACGTTAATAATACATATTAGCCAAAGCAAAAGAGAGAGCACATACGTAGCGGCATATGCTTCCACTCTTATGGAGAATAAAGATTCTCGTACCGAACTTATTCTAAAGTCGATAGAAAATCAACTTGCTCAAGAATTTTTAGTGCCTGAAGACTATCAAAACTTTATCTTTAAAAAAGAAGTCATTGAAAGTAGAATTAAGCAACTTTACTTCAGTAATTACTTAGAAAAATACGAACTAAAACTACTTAGTTTTGACCCGAGCGGCGAAAATATTAACCAAAATGACATCTACACCTACAACGACTTAAACGAAGTCTATAACAACAATACAAAGCGTACTCAAAGTGATTATTTTTATCAAATAGACAATCCCATTAACTTCAATGGATATATCGCCAAATACGAAAATTGCGATATTGAAGGACATTTTGGAACAACTTTCATACTTCTTCAACCTCGTGTTGTTCAATCCGAATTTCTCTATCCAGAAGTTTTTGCAAATCAGCAGTCTAAAGAAGTTGTAAATCTCGACGATTTTTCATACGGTATTTACTTTAACAATCGACTCATTAGCCAAAAAGGAAATTTCTCTTATCAGCTGAATCAAATTCCAAATGAGACGCCCTCATCATTCTTGTATTTTGGAGAAACAAGACATCGCGTTTACCCAGAACAGAAGTACACCGTTGTTATTACTGAAAATGAAAACACATTGCGTTCTTGGTTATCTTCATTCACTTTTACCATCATTATTCTATTTCCGATATGCTTTGTAATTTCTTTATTAACGCGATTGTTAATGGGATTAAATCACCCACTTGCTACAGCATTTATACCTGGAACATCCAAATATATTAGTACTCGAATCCAAACATCTCTAACCATAATCTTACTCGCAGCTTTACTGCTATCGGTGTATATTATCATTAGTTACATTCGAGCAAACTACAATCAAACGCTTGAAAGCCAGCTACTTGTAAAGGTTAAAAATATTAGCACACAGTTTCAGAATAAGGTAGATCTTAGTAAAAAACTATCGAATGATGAACAGCGAAGATTAATCTTAAACGAGCAGTCCAGTACTTACAAAGTAGACATCAACCTCTACAATCAAAAAGGGAGATTACTGAATAGTACCAAACCCTACTTAACCGAAAATGAAGTCTTAGGCAATCAAATGAACCCAAAGGCATTTGCAGAACTTACTTTGAATGAATCCTCTCAACTTCTGCTGCAAGAAGAACTAGAAGGATCTGATTACTTAAGTGCTTATGTTCCTCTATTCAATGGGAAAAATCAAGTAATTGGTTATTTAAATACGCCCTACTTTGCTAAAAACGAAGAGCTCAATAAACAGATTTCATCGCTGGTTGTCAATATACTTAACATCTATTTTTTACTGCTTTTAGCAGGAGTCTTAATCGCATATTTTATCTCACGACAAATTTCCAAACCACTCTTGTTAATTCGAGAGAAAATTGCAAAAACGGTGCTCCGTGGTGAAAATGAATTGATTGTTTATGAACGCGACGATGAAATTGGTCAGTTGGTAAAGCAATACAACAAAATGGTATTGGAGCTGGAAGAAAGTGCCAACGAAATGGCTGAAACAGAACGGGAAGATGCATGGAGAGAAATGGCGAAACAGGTGGCTCACGAAATAAAGAATCCTTTGACACCAATGAAATTAAGCATTCAACATTTGCAACGTGCCTATGAAAATGGCCCAAGTGATAAGCTCAATGCTTTGTTTACTAAAACCAGTAAACTCCTCATCGACCAAATTAACAGTTTGAGCAACATGGCAGGTGAATTTAGCAACTTCGCCAAAATGCCAGAAGACAAATTCAAAGAATTTAATGTAAGTGAGGTTCTATCCAGCACGGTAGATTTATTTGTGCGTTCTGAGAATGCAGCGATTGCAGCTAAAATTCAGCCAGAAGTTTGGATAAATGCGGACCCAGAACAAATACAACGTGTTTTCAATAATTTGATAAAAAATGCCATTCAAGCCATTCCTGAAGGAGAAAAAGGCAAGGTGGAAATAAGTCTACACCACATAAATCAAACAGCTCATATCGTTATAAAAGACAACGGGAAAGGCATTCCAAAAGAGAATTACAGAAAGGTTTTTGTACCTAATTTCAGTACCAAAAACTCGGGCATGGGACTCGGCCTTGCTATTTGCCGAAAAATAATTGAATCTGCTAAGGGTAACATCAGTTTCACTAGCGAAGTAAACAAAGGAACTATCTTTGAAGTTCAAATACCAACGATTGAAAAGTAACCTATTCATATTAAGTATTCTGTTTGTAGTTGGATGCAGTACAGCACCTAAAAATGAAAATTTTCAAAAATTAATTAAAGCGAAACCACATACTGTTTTAATGTTCATTGCACCTGATTGCCCCATGTGCAAAACACTTTCCCAACCATATAACGAATTGGTAGCTAACTACCCAACTGTTCAATTTTTAGCGGTGCATAGCGGCAAGAATTATGATGCCATGGAGATTAATATGTTTGCTACTGAAACCAAATTTATCCCACCCATTTTCAGAGATTATGAATATGAGGTAGCTCATCAGTTTAATGCTACCATTACTCCTGAGTTTATTCTTATTGATAGCTCAGGAAGCATCTTATATCAAGGATTAATGGATGATCGAATTTTGCAATTAGGAAGCTACAAACAAACGTGGAACCAGTTTTATTTGGAGGATGCAATCAAAGATGTACTTGCAGGACGTGCACCTAAAGTAGTAAAAACGGATGCTGTAGGTTGTGTTTTGGAATATTAGAACACTTACTTTAAATATTCATCTGTAAAATTCTGTCTGCTTTTTTCTTTCGAAAACTTATCTGCATTATATGTTTTTGATTGTCCTTTTGGAATAGACAAACTTTGCCAATCATCTCCTTTTATCATTCTTCCTACATATACCAATTGGCCAATGTGATAGGCATAATGCATCATTTGACGATTAATCGCTTCAGGTATTGAATGCCCTTGATTTCTGATGTAAACCAATGAATTAAAATTGTCTTCGTTTATAGTGTTTAACGCCTTAAAAAGGCAAGCCCATCCTTCATCCCAAAGCTTCATTAAATCTGCTCGAGTGCAATTATCCATTTCAAATTCTTCATCTCTTTTTCTCCACTCCTTCTCGCCATCACTGGTCAAAAAATTGGTCCATCTACTCATCATATTTCCCCAAAGATGTTTTACCATTATGGCAATGGAATTACTTGCTTGATTGTAAGACCAGAATAATTCTTCATCAGATAATTGATCCATTGTTTTTTCACCTAGCTGTTTATAGTATTCAAACTGCTGTTTTGCACTTTTAAGATAATCCTGGTTCATTTTTCCAAAAATACGACTAAAAAAAATGCAGCTCTATTTCTAAAGCTGCATTTTCTAAAAACTAATGCTAAGTTATAAAACTTCCTTACCTACTTATTTGACAATCGTAACATTCATTTAATTCCTTCTTGAACGAATAAATTTTAATGACCAATACACTAAACTTAGAAACAACCACATAAACAGGGTAACTCCCCACGTTCGCGGATGTGAAAAAGGATTGATAACACGATCTCCGATATCATAAATTATGGCAAATGGTTCTTGTATTATGTCCCAGCTATTCCATCTTAAGTATCTTCCTAAATAGATTCCAAAACTTCCAAGAAGTAATAAAATCATGGAAACAAGCGGGATCGCTATTCTAGCATTCAATACTCTTTTTAACCGTGAACTATGCCAATAGGTAGCAAGTATTTTTTCGATATCCCATAAGCTCATGAATCCAAACATTAGCCCAACCCAAGCAAAGGATAAAATCAACAACAAATCGAACCACATGGGCATGGATGCACTATGGTTTAAATGGAATAAATCTGTTAAAATGTAGGGGGCATTTGGGAAGAACAGCAGCCATGTGCCCAACAGAGAAATTACCGCCAACTTTTTGACTTGAAGTTTAGGATAAACGATAAGCATGCTGCTCAGTGCCCATGGTATGAACGCTAAGAATAAATTCCAATTGAGGAATAAGAATGTTGGCGTATCAGAAATAAAAATTCTGTAAAGTGACAAGGCCAAGCAAAGTGTGCTAAAAACAAAAAGTAAAACTGTTTCATTGAGCCGCTGGGCTTGTTTCAGTTGTGCTATCATATTCGGTAAGTTTCAGACAAAACCTAAAATTACCTCCTCAAAGTATATTAAAAATTCGGTTTGCTATAAACGATGCAAAATTTCAGACTAAGAAGTATTGTGCTATTATTTTTGCTTTTGGTAGGTATCCACATGACGAGCTTTTTTCTCGTCGTAGATATCTGCTATTTTTACTAGAATACCCGTTTCTTCAACACCACCAAAATCTTTATTAATTGCCGTTCCAAATGATTTCATGGTTGGCGAAAGACTCATATAACTATTAATCAACGGTGGAATATTCTCCCCCCGCTCACGCACATAACTGTTCAATACTTTATGAGCTTCTTTGTAGTCTAAGCCTTCAATTGCTTCTTTAAAATCGTCGATGTTAGTGGAAATATCAATAGAATCTAGCGGGCGAACCAATTGCTCTTTATCACCAAATAATTTCTCCATAAAATACATCAAAGCATCACGAGCTTCGGTATTGTATGAAGTGTACATGGTAACCTTACCATAGTAATATTTTACATGTGGATTGTCAACCACAATTGCACCTAGGCCATCCCACAAGTTGTCCAATGCAAAAATTCCTTTTCTGGAACCTGCTCTTGGCTGAAAGTTGGGTTGCACCCAAGATCTTCCAAGCTCAACTGTATAGGGTAGATATTCTTTTTTAAATTTATCTGAAAATGAAAAGTAGTGCCGTGTTGAAAGTTCAATTGGGCTGGTATCTAAAACCTTAGCACAATCAATAAAGCGATATCCTCCTATTATTTCTTGAGCTTCTGGAGCCCAAACTATTAATTGCTCGTAGCAATTTTCTGAAGTATCAAATTCATCAATGTCTAAAGGCTTCCCTGTTCCTCCTCCAGAGGTAGCAAAAGTAATTTCACGAAGTCTGCCAATTTCTCGCATCACATTAGGACTATTATGATGATTTACCACATAGATCATATTATTCCCTTTGTTGGTATGGCGAACAAACCGCTCGTCGGTAAGTTCTTTTTTCAACACTTCCAATGGAACTGGTTCTGGTATGTAATCGAGATTATCCATTTTTAGTTGCTAAAGCATACGTTCTTCTTTTTATTTCTGCAGCCCACTCAATGTCCTTTTTTGATTTATCTAAATCGGAGGCTAAAATTGCTTTTCCAAAAGTAATCTTAATTGATTTATTCTTTTGTTTGAACAACTCATTTACCAAAAATAGCATTTCTATGTTGGCTTTAATCCCCAGTCGTTCACGCAGATTACTCAATCTGTAGAAAAAATTGCTTAAACCGCCATCAATATACACCGGTACTATTGGCACATTATGTCGTTTAGCTCTTGTTACAAAGGTCTTTTTCCAGGGCAAATCTTCCACAACTCCATTCTTTCTTCTGCTCACTAAACCAGCTGGAAAAATCACTACAGACTCGTCGGAAGCCAATGTTGCATCCACATTTTTAAGTGAAGGAACAGCAGTACTTCCATGCTTATTGACACCCACAAAAATGTCTCGCATGGGCTCTAAATTCAGTAAAATATCGTTTGCAATAAACTTAATGTCGCTTCTGTAATGTGAAAACTGATCGATAAATGCCAACGCATCCATACCACCTAAAGGATGGTTTGAAGCAAATGTTACCCCACCTGATTTTGGAGCATTTTCAATTCCTTCGATGGTAGCTGTAATGTTAAATTCTTTGATCACATTATGACAAAATTGAACGCCGTTAACACCTTCATTGTCGGCAATTATGCGGTTCACTTCATCTTGATGTAAAATCTTTTTTAAATAGGATAACACAAATCGAGGTAATCTTTTTAAGAGGGTTGGATTTTTATCTCCGATCACCTTTTCTACATCAATAAACTTTTCAGCCATTAGGTGCGAAATTAAACTATCTGTTTGTATTAAAAATAGAAAGAAAAAATCGTTGAATAATTTGCTTAAAGACTATCAAGCTGCTCTCTTGTTCTTGAATCTGTTGCATCACCCGTATTAAGTGTTGTAACTGGTTCAAACAGCATCAATTCTACCTCATTTTCTGCAATCGGTTTGTGCTCTACTCCTTTGGGAACAATAATAAATTCACCTGGACCCAGAATTACATTCCGGTCTCTAAACGCAATGGTCAGTACGCCAGAAATAACATAAAACAACTCATCTTCTTCATCGTGCTTGTGCCAAACAAATTCACCTTGTAGCTTAGCTATCTTTACGTGCTGATTATTCAGTTCACCAATAATCCTTGGATTCCAATGATCTGAAAATTGTTGCAGCTTTTCTTTAACATTAACTTTTTGAGGTACCATTACAATTGTTTTTCTATTCTTTCACTTAAAATTTTTCCGCTTTCAACAAATGACTTGAGCATGGGTAAGTAATTTCTTTCCGCTATCATTTTGTAGTGTAACGCATGATTTCTTGTTACCAAATTGGAATATACATCTCGTATCATTTCATTCGAAATTTCGGCCTTCATAAACTGCTCGTACCAATAAAAGTTATCCCTGTAATATTCAATTGTTTCTTCTACACTTCCATTGAGTAAATCGCTTACCAGTTTATTGTTGTTCGACACATTATTATAAAAATCATTGATTGAAATAATTAAACTGTCTGAAGAAATCGAATTTTGAGACTTGTAACTTTTCAGTAAATCAAAACCACGTACATTTAATACCAATGCCTGATAACTGGTATTTATACCAATGCTAGAGGGAAAATTTTCAGGTAACTTTCCATCTAACTTATTAAAAGCCGAATCTAATAATTGGATACGAAATTCGTATTGCTTTATAAGTAGGTCTGCTTCTGTTAAATCCAAATTCAAATCACTTTGAACTGTACTTAAAATTGACTGTAATTCGTTTTTTGCTTTTCTGTTTTCATTCCAATTGTTGATTTGAAGAGCAATAAGAATTCCTGCCACCAATAGCACAATTTCTCCTAATCCATATTTTACATACTTTTTAAGACTATCTACCTGAATTAATTTAGAGATTTTACGTTTTATCATATCCAATCGTATCGATAATTAATTATCGTGTTTACGAATATAGTTCACTCGATTAACTTTGCGACTGTTGAAGAAATTTGCATTTTGCCTATTTATAACAGCTTTTGTTGCATGTACACACGAAACGGATTTAACGTTTTCTAAAGACATTGCTCCAATTGTTTTTGAAAATTGTACGCCTTGCCATCGCGATGGTGGTGCTGCTCCTTTTTCATTGACTAACTTTCAACAAGTAAATCGAAAACGGAATACCATTTTAGATGTCACCCAAAGTGGATACATGCCTCCTTGGCCTGCAGATCGCAATTACACGCATTTTATTGGCGAACGCTACCTTACTGAAAATCAGAAAGATATATTGAAAGATTGGATTACTGGCGGAGCTCCTGAAGGCAATCCAACTGATTTACCTCCACTACCCAATTTCCCAGAATACAGTAATATTGGAGTACCTGACACCACCGTTTGGTTCGATAGCATTTACATCAGCGGAGACAGTCGAGATAAGTTTTTTATTGCCACTTTACCTATTAATCTTCCATCAAACAAATATGTAAAAGCGATGGAATTTCTGCCCAACAAAAACAACTTAGTTCACCACATGAACGGCAGGTTGATTAATTATGATTTTGACAAAAAGCAATCCATCACCAACGGAATCAGAATTTTAAATCTAGAAACTCCTGAAGAAGAATATGTGCGTCAATTTCAAAAGCTAGACTTAGCCAACGACGATGGAAGTCGCCCAAACCACATTAATTCAGCAGTGAATTATTTGCCAGGAGTTCAAGCAAATTTATATCCTGATGGCATTGGAGGTTTTCAAATGAATCAAAAAAGCATTCTAATGGCCGACGACATTCATTTTGGGCCTATTCCTCAAGGAGCTTGGGACCATAGTCGTGTTAATATTTTCTTTACTGATTCTGCACCAAAACGACCCATTAACGAAGTGATGCTGGGTACCAATGGCGAGAGTAAAATTATTCCACCTTTGATAATTCCTCCTAACAAAAAAACAAAGCATACCAGCTTCTTGCTGATACCCGAAGACATTAGTATCTTAACTATTAATCCGCACATGCACTTGCTGGGTACAAGCATTAAGTCGTATGCAATTCAGCCCAATGGCGATACCATTCGATTGATCAACATTCCTCGTTGGGATTTTAGATGGCAATACTTCTATACGTTCCCAACGATGGTGAAGATTCCTGCAGGCAGTACTATTTATGTAGATGCCACTTTTGACAATACAGCACGCAACCCCAACAATCCCAAAAATCCGCCAATTGAAGTACGAGAGCGATTGGATTTAGGTGGTGCAGGAATGCGAACTACGGATGAAATGTTGCAGTTTATTATTACGTGGTTGCCATACCAAGACGGTGATGAGAATGTGAGCTTAGAGATGAACTAGAACTTCATTTGAGGCGAAATTTAAACATTACCGTATACTTAAGCTTATCTCAGTTGAGCTAAAATTACTTAATTATTATGCTATTGTTATTATAATTTTTAGAATTTGGAATCTAAACCGTTTTACGATTGTCTGATAGTTAGGTTAAGCAAATTTCCACTGGAAACGAATTTATCTTTACTTACCAAACCGAATAATGATAGAACAACATTTACATAGCTTCAAATCGCTCAGCCTAGCCGAGATGGATAGTGTTAAGTTGATGAAACGTGTTGACACTAAGTTTATCCTTGAAGAAGCAAAAATGCCTGACATTCTAGCGAATTTGGAAAAGCATTATCAAATCTTAGAAATTGCTAATAATCGTTGGATGACCTATGATTCAACCTATTTTGACACCACCAATTTGGATTTCTATCTAAGTCATCATAATGGAATCTCTAATAGAGTTAAAATTCGAGTTAGGAACTATGTTGAGTCTGAACTATCCTTTCTGGAAATCAAACTAAAAAACAATAAAGGTGTAACATCAAA
>CBDUEX010000020.1:0-11249 GCA_965366305.1 uncultured Bacteroidia bacterium
ACTTTTGGTATATTTATTTATAAACGACTGCAGGCTATTGATAGAACCTTTGGTTGCAGTTTGGTCCAATTCATACGGCATCGACTTTTGGTATTCACAAACAGCAGTCATGTATGCAGCTTCTTCCCGTTTGGGGCTGAGGGCATACGTTTGAGTGAAATTTCTGAAATGATATCCAGCCAATAAGTATTCTCCAACTCCATAATGTGAGTAAGCGTAATAGAAATAAATTTCTTCTCTTTCTGTTTGGCCATAATACAGACCTAAGAGTTCTTCAAACAAAGGTTGAGCCCTCAAATAATCTTTTTTATTATAGTATTTTTTAGCCGCTTCTAGTTTTTGCTCACGGGTTCCTTTCTTCACTACCTTCTGGTAATTAGAACAACCGACGATCGAAAACGCTAGAAATATGTATAGAATTGCTCTCACGAAAATGCCTGCAAAGTTAAGTTATTTTATTGATTAACGAAGTAAATAAGTAAATGTTACAAGAAGGCTAAATCCAGTAATGATAGCAAGTATCTAAAGCAGAGTATAAATAAATAATGCATCCAATTAAATAGTATTATTTTTGAACCGATTTTTAGGTCAAAAATTAATGGATTTATTTGAAAAAGTAGTAGGCAAAATGGGTCCCTTGGGGATGCACGCCAAAGAAGCACATCATTATTTTACATTCCCAAAACTCGAAGGTGAAATTGCACCGCGAATGAAGTTTAGAGGAAAGGAAGTTTTAACTTGGAGCCTTAACAATTATCTAGGTTTAGCTAACAATCCAGAGGTTCGCAAAGCAGATGCTGATGCGGCTGCTGAATGGGGTTGTGCCTATCCAATGGGTGCTAGAATGATGTCTGGAAATACAGATCAGCATGAAGAATTAGAACGTCAACTTGCTGAGTTTGTTCAAAAAGAAGATGCCATTTTATTAAACTTCGGTTATCAAGGAATTCTTTCTGCAATTGATGCTTTAGTAGATCGTAGAGATGTTATTGTTTACGATGCTGAATCTCATGCTTGTATAATAGATGGTGTTAGATTACACCAAGGTAAACGTTTTGTTTATACCCATAACAACATCGAAAATTTAGAAAAGCAATTAGCCAGAGCAACCAAACTTGCAGATGAAACTGGTGGTGCAATTCTTGTAATCACAGAAGGTGTTTTCGGGATGAGTGGAAACCAAGGAAATCTTAAAGATATTATCGCTTTAAAATCTAAGTTTAGTTTTAGATTAATGGTTGATGATGCTCATGGATTTGGAACACTAGGAAAAACAGGTGCAGGAGCAGGCGAGGAGCAAGGTTGTCAGGATGGAATAGATATCTATTTCTCCACCTTTGCAAAATCTATGGCAAGCATCGGAGCATTTATTGCTGCCGATAAAGAGATTGTTAATTTCTTGCGTTACAATATGCGTTCTCAAATATTCGCAAAATCACTTCCAATGCCTTTTGTAATTGGTGCGATGAAGCGTTTGGAAATGTTAAAAACAAATCCAAAGCACAAAGAAAACCTTTGGGTAATTGTTAATGCTCTTCAAAGCGGATTAAAGGATGCCGGATTTAATATTGGCACAACAACTTCGTGTGTTACGCCGGTAATTTTACAAGGTGATGTTCCAGAAGCAACGCATTTAACTTACGACTTACGTGAGAATTATAACTTATTCTGTTCTATTGTAGTTTATCCTGTGGTACCTAAAGATGTGATTATGTTACGTCTTATTCCAACTGCTTCACATTCTCTAGAAGATGTTGCAGAAACCATTGCTGCATTTAAGGATGTACAAGCTAATCTTAAAGCAGGTAAGTACAAAGCCGAGAAATTAGCTGAAGTAAATTGATCAAAAGAATCCTAAATAAAGTAGGATCATTTATAGAATTTTCAAGTTTTGAAAGGAGGGGAGTTTTCGCCCTCCTTTTTGTTTTACTCCTTTTTGTTGGATACTATTTTATTCGAAATAACATAGATTATCCATCATCGCCGGTAGATGAAACCGCATTGGCAAGTTATCAAAAACAACTGGATAACAAGTTAGGCGAAAAACCGGTTTATGCTAAGAAACAACAGTCTTTTGACAAAGAACAAAAGAATGAAATACCGCTTCAAGTATTTAATCCCAATGTGGATAGTGAGGATGAGTTGATTGCAAAAGGTGTTCCCGCTAAAATTGCTAAAAACTTGGTGAATTATAGAAATAAAGGCGGTGAGTTTAGAAGCAAAGAAGATGTTGCAAAACTGTATGCCGTTGATGAAAGTGAATATGCCAAACTGGAGCCATTCATTGGTATAGAAAGAAACTCCTCATCTAAAAATAATGTTCCAAATTCTCAAACAAACCTGCCTCCTACAATTGTAATGGTGGATGTAAATCGTGCAGACTTAAGTGATTTAAAGAAGATACCCGGGATTGGAGATGTGTTAGCAGAGCGAATTCTAAAGTATCGAAATAGACTTGGAGGATTTCATTCACTTTCACAACTATCTGAAGTATATGGCATTTCAGAAGAGGTGCAAAGAACCATGTTCAACTATTTATCTGTAGACAAAAGTCACATATTAACGATAGAAGTCAATAAAGCCGATTTTAAGTCATTATTAAAGCACCCCTATTTGGATTATCAGGAAACAAAGGCAATTGTGAACTACATTGAGCAACACGGTGCAATATCCTCATTATCAGAGTTTAAAAACTTGCATATTTTTAAGGGAAAAGACATTGATAGAATATTACCCTATTTAGACCTAAACTAATTTCGTTTCTCCTCATTCATTTAATATTATTGCACTCACAAAAAACACCTAAACAATGAACTTTAAACCTTCCGAAACCGAATCAATGATTCGCCAAATGGCGAGAGATTTCGCTGAGAAACATATCAGACCATTTTTAATGGATTGGGATGAAAGTCAAACATTTCCAGTAGAATTATTTCACAAAATGGGAGAACAAGGTTTTATGGGAGTTCTTGTTCCAGAAGAATACGGTGGGTCTGGACTTGGTTACAACGAATACGTTGCAGTAATTGACGAAATATCTCAGGTTTGTGGATCAATAGGCCTTTCTACAGCAGCTCACAATTCCTTATGCACAGGACATATTTTGTATTTCGGAAATGAAGAACAAAAGAAAAAATACTTACCAAAACTAGCTTCAGGCCAGTGGATTGGAGCTTGGGGTTTAACCGAGCCAAATACTGGAAGCGATGCTATGCGTATGAAATGTGTGGCTAAAAAAGTTGATGGTGGTTGGGTACTAAACGGAGCGAAAAGTTGGATTACACATGGTATATCTGGCAACGTTGCGGTAGTATAAGCTAGAAGTGGTGAATTGCTTGACAGTAGAGGAATTTCTGCATTTATAGTAGAGCGAGGAACAGAAGGATTTAAGGCAGGTAAGAAAGAAAATAAGTTGGGGATGCGAGCATCAGAAACAGCTGAAATGATCTTTGAAGAATGTTTTATCCCAGATGCCAATTTATTAGGTAACGAGGGAGAAGGCTTTATTCAAGCGATGAAAATATTAGATGGTGGTAGAATTTCTATTGCAGCACTTTCGTTAGGTATAGCTAAAGGAGCATACAAAGCTTCTGTAAAATACAGTAAGGAGAGAGAGCAATTTGGACAGCCTATTTCAAACTTCCAAGGCATTAGCTTTAAGCTAGCAGATATGGCTACCGAGATTGAAGCTTCAGAATTGTTAATTAATCAATCATCTTATCTTAAAAACAATAATCTTCCATTAACTAAGGAAAGTGCCATGGCCAAATATTTTGCATCAGAGGTAGCTGTAAGAGCAAGTACCGAAGCAATTCAAATATTTGGAGGTAATGGATATACTAAGAATTATCCGGTTGAAAAATTTTATAGAGATTCGAAGCTTTGTACCATTGGGGAAGGCACCTCAGAAATACAAAAATTGGTAATTTCACGACAGATTTTAAAATAAGGCTATTCCAATAAGAAAAAATCATTATTTTTGCACTCCATTTTCAGAAATGCTATTAATAAATTTAAAAGAAACGGACTCGATCGACAAGGCTTTAAAAAAGTACAAAAAAAAGTTTGAAAAAACTGGTGTCATCAAGCAATTAAGAGAAAGACAGCAATTTACCAAGCCTTCTATCAAAAGAAGAAAGCTAGTAATTAAAGCAAAATACAAAGAGCAACAAAACAGCTCTTCGAATTAGGCTTTAGGCAAGTTTCATTTTCTGATTTATTTCCATTAACTTGGCACTTGATTGAGTGTTGAGTTCCCATATAAAAACAATTTTTTATCTTATTTAGGTGTACTTAAGAACTATTCTAAGCACACACAGGTTGCGTACATCAATGATGTAGAACAATTTTATTCTTTTTTATCGCGTCCTACAACAGCAGATTTTTATTCTAGTTTAACTTCTCAAATCGTTCGTAGGTGGGTAAGGGATTTAGCCGAGAACGGAATAAGTCCAAAATCAATACACCGAAAGGTTAGCTCATTAAAAACATATTCTTCCTTCTTGTTTAAAGAGCAACACATCACAGAACCGGTAACTATCGAAGTACAGTTGCCCAAGGCTAAAAAAGCAATTCCTACTTATGTAAAAGAAAATGAGTTAAATCAACTCTTAGATAAGATGGAAGCAGAATCAAAGTCGTTTGATGAATATTTGAGTTTTTTAATTATGTCTACCTTCTATAATACAGGCGTCAGAAGATCAGAGCTAATTAACTTAAAGAATGACGATTTAAACATTGCCCAGCGACAGTTAAAAGTAATAGGCAAGGGAAATAAAGAAAGAAGAATTCCGGTAACTGAAGAACTCGTTCGACAAATGGATGTTTTTCGCGGTATAAAAACAGAAGAAGGGGTTGTATCTAATTTTATTTTTTGTAATTTCGAAGGTAAGAAATTGGCTGATAAGTGGGTCTACAATATGGTGAATAAACTTCTTGCTACAACGTTTGTAGATAAGAAGAGCCCTCACGTTCTAAGACATAGTTTTGCCACTCACTTATTGCAAAACGGAGCAGATATAAACTCCATTAAGGAATTGCTTGGTCACAGTAGTTTAAGTGCAACTCAAATATATGCACACAACGACATCACTCAACTTAAGAAAGTTTATAAAAATACTCATCCATTTTCAGATTAAAGAGAAACTAAAAGAAAGCATTTATGAACACACAAATTCAATCATTACATTTCAAGGCAGATATCAAGTTAAAAGAGTACATCGAAAAGAAATTAGAAAAGTTAAATACATTCTATGATGGAATAATCGATGCTCAAGTTTATCTAAAAGTAGAAAACACTTCCGTAAAAGAGAATAAAATTGTTGAAATAAAAATAAATGCGAAGCATAGAAGTTTTATTCAAACTGAAGTTGCACAATCTTTTGAAGCAGCTACAGACATAGCAGTGGAGGCCCTTAAGCGTCAAGTAAAGCGTTATAAAGACAAGGTTGAAGCTCACTAAAACGTGTAAGAATTGGCATCAATTCTTACCTCTCATAATATTTATTATTTTTTTTTATTAAAGGGGTTTGAACTCTTAAAAAAATGTTTACCTTTGCCCACCTTAAAAACAAGTGGGTGTAGAAAACCATAAAGTTCTTTCACACAACTCCTTGATTATAAGTTTATTGCCATCTTAGCTCAGTTGGTAGAGCAGCTGATTTGTAATCAGCCGGTCGTTGGTTCGAGTCCAATAGATGGCTCTTTTTTACTGGGGGAGGTACCAGAGCGGTCAAATGGGGCAGACTGTAAATCTGCTGCTTCGGCTACGTAGGTTCGAATCCTACCCTCCCCACTGGTAAAATAATGCGGGAGTAGCTCAGTTGGTAGAGCGACAGCCTTCCAAGCTGTAGGTCGCGGGTTCGAGCCTCGTCTCCCGCTCAAAAAAAGCTTTTAAAGCGTAAGTTTTGAAAGTGTACTTAGCATAATGTTATGTACTTAGTATAATGAGTAAATGAAGGATGGTCTGCAACCTCTTGATTTACTCCTGAAACAGCAAGTTTATTAAAACATAAGCCGACGTAGCTCAGGGGTAGAGCGTTTCCTTGGTAAGGAAGAGGTCGTGGGTTCAATTCCCATCGTTGGCTCAAAAGTATTTATATAAAGAAATTATAATTTAATTATCATGTCAAAAGCAACATTTGATCGTTCTAAAGAACACGTAAACATCGGAACCATAGGTCACGTTGACCACGGCAAAACTACCTTAACTGCCGCTATTAGTTCTGTATTGTCTAGTCAAGGACTAGCAGAAAAAAGTAGTTTTGATACCATCGATTCAGCTCCAGAGGAGAAAGAAAGAGGTATTACCATTAACACCGCTCACATTGAGTACGAAACAGCAAACAGACACTATGCACACGTAGATTGTCCAGGTCACGCTGACTATGTTAAGAACATGGTTACGGGAGCTGCACAAATGGACGGAGCAATTATTGTTGTTGCTGCAACAGACGGACCAATGCCACAAACTAAAGAGCACATTCTACTTGCAAGACAAGTTGGTGTACCTAGATTAGTTGTGTTTATGAACAAAGTTGACATGGTTGACGATGAAGAATTGTTAGAACTTGTTGAAATTGAAATGAGAGAGCTTTTAGGTTTCTATGATTTTGATGAAGACAATACTCCTATTATTCAAGGTTCTGCACTTGGTGCATTGAACGGAGATGAGAAATGGGTAGCAACTGTACAAGAATTAATGGACGCTGTTGATGCTTGGATTCCAGTTCCACCACGTTTAACTGATCAACCTTTCTTGATGCCAGTTGAGGATGTATTCTCAATTACAGGTAGAGGAACAGTTGCAACAGGTAGAATCGAAAGAGGTGTTATCAATGTTGGTGATGCTGTTGATATCGTTGGAATGGGTGCTGAAGGAATGAAGTCTGTTTGTACTGGAGTTGAGATGTTTAGAAAACTTCTTGATAGAGGGCAAGCTGGTGACAACGCTGGTATCTTATTAAGAGGTATTGAGAAAACTGATATTAGAAGAGGTATGGTAATCGTAGCTCCAGGATCAGTAACTCCACATACTAAATTTAAAGCTGAGATTTATGTGTTGTCAAAAGAAGAAGGTGGAAGACACACTCCATTCTTTAACAAATACAGACCTCAATTCTATTTCAGAACAACTGACGTAACAGGAGAAATCATGTTGCCAGAAGGAACTGAAATGGTAATGCCAGGTGATAACGTAAGTATTACAGTTGAGCTTATCAACTCTGTAGCAATGGAAAAAGGATTGAAATTCGCTATTAGAGAAGGTGGTAGAACAGTAGGTGCTGGTCAGGTTACTGAAATTATAGCATAACTAGAATATATAAGGCACAAACGGGTGTAGCTCAGCTGGCCAGAGCACTGGTCTCCAAAACCAGGTGTCGGGAGTTCGAATCTCTCCACCCGTCCAAAAAATATAATATGAGTAGGATAGTACAGATTTGGAAAGAAACCACTGACGAGTTATTGAATAAAGTAACTTGGCCAACATGGGAAGAATTACGTAGCAGTACATTAATTGTAATTGTTGCGTCTATCCTTTTTGCCTTGGCAATTGCATTAATTGACAAAGTTTTTGGTTTCGTGATGGAGATTCTTTACGATTTATTGAAATAATACAATGGAGAAGAATCAGGAGGAGTTTAGATGGTACGTAGTGCGTGCAATTAGTGGTTCTGAAAAGAAGGTAAAGGCTATTATTGAGTCTGAGCTTGCTTATGCAAAACTCACCAAATATGTACCTGAAATTCTGATCCCAACTCAGAAAGTATATGAAATTAAAAATGGAAAGAAAACTTCTAGAGAGAAGAGTTATTTTCCAGGTTACATATTAATAAACGCTCACCTAGTGGGTGAAGTAGTCCCTACCATCCGTTCAGTGAACGGTGTAGTTGGTTTCTTAGGTCAGGATGGAGAACCTGTACCAATGAGACAAAGTGAAGTGAATAGAATATTTGGACAAGTAGATGAAAGTAACCAAGAAGGTGAAAGCATTGTTAATCCATTTATCGCAGGTGAGTTTGTTAAAGTAACAGACGGACCCTTTACTGGATTTAGTGGTGTGATAGAGGAAGTGAATGAGGAGAAGAAGAAATTGAAAGTAATGGTTAAGATTTTCGGAAGAAAAACACCATTGGAATTAAATTATATACAAGTAGAAAAAGAATAGCTTCATGGCAAAGCAAATAAAAGGATACGTAAAATTACAAGTAAGAGGCGGAGCTGCTAATCCTGCTCCTCCCGTTGGACCAGCATTAGGTGCTAAAGGAGTTAACATCATGGATTTTTGCAAACAATTTAATGCAAGAACCCAAGAGAAACAAGGGAAAGTATTACCTGTAGTAATTACAGTGTATCAAGACAATTCTTTTGAATTCATTATTAAAACTCCACCAGTTGCATCGCAATTGTTGGAAGCAACTAAAAAGAAAAGTGGTTCAGCTGAACCAAACAGAATTAAAGTTGCTAAAGTTAACTGGGATCAAGTTAAAACGATTGCAGAAGACAAAATGAAAGACTTAAACGCGTTAACTGTAGGGTCTGCTATGAAAATGGTGGCTGGTACAGCACGCAGTATGGGTATAACTGTAACCGGACAGTTTCCGGAAGATAATTAATAAATTATCGCAATAGAACAATGGGAAAAATAACAAAAAAACGTAAAGAGTCTTTGGCGAAATACGACAAAGAAGCTTACCACAGCTTGCAAGATGCAAGTAAAATTGTGAAGGAAATCACCACCACTAAATTCGACGCTTCAGTTGACTTAGATGTGAAATTAGGTGTAGATCCAAGACAAGCAAATCAAATGGTTAGAGGAACAACCTCTTTACCTCATGGTATCGGTAAAGAAGTGAGAGTATTAGCTCTTGTTTCTCCTGATAAAGAAGACGAAGCAAAAGAAGCAGGTGCTGATTTTGTTGGTTTGGATGACTATGTTGCTAAAATTGAAGGCGGATGGTTAGACATCGATGTAATTATCACCATGCCTGCAGTAATGGGTAAAATTGGTAAATTAGGTAGAATTTTAGGACCTAGAAACTTAATGCCTAATCCAAAAAGTGGAACTGTTACTATGGATATTGGTAAAGCAGTTACTGAGATTAAAGCAGGTAAGATTGACTTTAAAGTAGATAAAACGGGTATCATTCATACTTCAGTTGGTAAAGTATCTTTTGATCAAGATAAAATTTATGACAACGCGAAAGAACTGCTTGATACTTTAAATAGACTTAAGCCGAGTTCATCTAAAGGAGTGTACATGCAAAGTGTTACTTTGTCTAGTACAATGAGTCCAGGTATTAAAATTGACACTAAATCATTGGTTTAAGGTTTAACCACTAAAAGGAAAGAAAATGAACAAGGTAGAAAAGAATAACGCAATTGACGAATTAGTTGTAAACCTGAAAGAGTTTCAGTACGTATATGTAACTGATAGTTCAAATTTATCAGCAAATTCAAACAATGACTTAAGAAAGTTATTGCATAAAAACGGTGTGAGAATGCAAGTGATTAAAAACACTTTTGTACATCAAGCACTAGAGCGTGGGGGAATCGAGTGGGGAGAATTAAAAGACACATTAAAAGGAACAACGGCACTCTTATTTGCTTCCAATCCAAAAGCACCAGCTATCGCGATAAAAGAGTTCCGTAAGAATAGCGATAGACCGTTACTTAAGGGTGCTTATATAGACTCTGATGTATTCATTGGCGACAATCAATTAGGAACTCTAATTGACTTGAAGACAAGAGAAGAACTTATCGGAGAGATTATCGGACTGTTGAAATCTCCTGCAGTAAATGTTATTTCTGGCTTGAAATCAAGTGGAAATACAATCGCAGGATTATTGAAAACATTATCCGAGAGAGAAAATTAATTATTAATAAACACACACACAATTTAAAAAAAACGAACAATGGCTGACATTAAAAAATTAGCAGAAGAATTGGTTAATCTTTCAGTAAAAGATGTAAACGAATTAGCGACTGTACTTAAAGATGAGTACGGAATTGAGCCAGCAGCGGCTCCAGTTGCAGTAGCAGCAGGTCCAGCAGCAGCAGGCGAAGCAGCAGAAGAGAAGTCTGAATTTACAGTATTCCTTAAATCTGCAGGAGCTTCTAAGTTACAAGTAGTTAAGAAAGTAAAAGAATTAACTGGCTTAGGGCTAAAAGAAGCAAAAGAACTAGTAGACTCAGCTCCAGCTGATCTTAAAGAAAACGTTTCAAAAGAAGAAGCAGAATCTTTAAAAACAGCATTAGAAGAAGCAGGAGCTGAAGTTGAACTTAAATAAGTTTAGAATATAACAAGTCCAAAAGACCCCTGATTTTCAGTGGGTCTTTTGGCGTTTTTATTTTTTTTTTTAATTAACACCAAAATATACAATCTTGTCATCAAAATATAACGAAAGAATAAATTTTGGGAAAATCGAAAAAGTAATTGATTATCCCGATTTTTTAGATGTACAGCTAAAATCATTTCAGGAATTCTTTCAATTATCTACTTCTTCGGAAGATAGAAAATTTGAAGGTTTGTTTAAAGTGTTCAGTGAGAATTTTCCAATTACTGATACTCGTAACATTTTCGTTCTTGAATTTTTAGACTATTTTGTTGATCCTCCAAGATACACCATTCAAGAGTGTATCGAACGTGGTTTAACTTATGCAGTACCTCTAAAAGCTAAATTAAAGTTAAGCTGTAACGATATCGAGCACGAAGATTTTGAGACGGTTGTTCAGGATGTTTACTTAGGTACTCTTCCATACATGAGCCCAACCGGTTCCTTTATTATTAATGGTGCTGAACGTGTAATTGTTTCTCAATTACATCGTTCTCCAGGTGTATTCTTTGGTCAAAGCTATCACACCAATGGAACGAAATTGTATTCTGCAAGAATAATTCCGTTTAAAGGTAGTTGGATTGAGTTTGCAACAGACGTGAATAACGTGATGTATGCTTACATTGATCGTAAGAAAAAATTCCCAGTAACTACGCTTTTAAGAGCAATTGGTTATGAAACGGACAAAGACATTTTAGACCTATTTGGTCTTGCTGAAGAAGTAAAAGTAACAAAAACTTCTTTAAAGAAATTACTCGGTAGAAGATTAGCTGCTAGAGTTCTTCGTTCTTGGATTGAAGACTTTGTGGATGAAGATACTGGAGAGGTGGTATCTATTGAAAGAAACGAGGTTGTTATCGAAAGAGACACGATTCTAGAAGAAGAGCACATGGAAGAAATTCTTGAAGCTGGTGT